>DATAZJ010000022.1:0-3680 GCA_036272115.1 Rhodopila sp.
GGAAGATTGACTAGCAGCATCAGCCCGGCATAGCCCAACAGCAGGCCGCGCCAGCCCAACGCCCCGATCAGCGTCGCCCCCACCGTCCAGAACACCGCGCTCGCGAACCCCGCCACCAGCGTGATCCCCGTGATGCTCGGTCCCGCTTCCTGCCCCAGCAGCCCGCCGACCGTCGCGAAGGCGGCGTCGTACAACCCCATCGACATGCCGGCGCCGATGATCGTCCAGCCGAGGTACCAGACCGCCAGATTTGGCGCGACCGCCAGCACCACCTGGCCAACGGCCATCACCACGATGCTGGTCAGCAACGCCCCGCGTCCGCCGTGGTGGTCGATCCACTTGCCGACCCGCGGCGCGCCCGCTCCGGCGACCAGCAATGCCCACGAAAACGCCCCCAGGATGCGGAACCCGGACTGCCCCAGCGTCACCCCAACCGGCCCCGCAACGATCGCCGGCAGAAAGAACGTCATCCCCCAGGACAGCATCTGGTTGATGCCAAGCACGGTGCCGAGGCGGAAATGCGATGCGGACATCCCTCCAGCATCCGCCAAACCACAAGCCGGAACAATCCACAGGCCCGCCAGTTGTCCATACCGCCCACTCGGTCCTACACTACCCGGAAATCAACGGGAGCGTTCGATGAGCAAGCAGCCATTCGACTACACCGTCGGCGACTTCAACTATATCGAGCACGCCGACGGCCCACAGCGCCTGCGTCTTTTCATGCCGGTCGGGACGGGCCCGTTCCCCCTGGTGGTGGACGTCCACGGCGGCGCCTGGTGCAACCAGGACCTCAAGGACTGCGAACCGCGCGACCTGACGCTGGCCAAGGCAGGCTTCGCCGTCGCGGCCCTGAACTTCCGGCACGCCGGGTCGGGCTATCCGACCTCCCTGGTCGATATCAACTATGCCATCCGCTGGCTGAAGGCGCATGCCGGCAAGCTGGGACTGCGGGCGGATGCCGTCGGCCTGTCCGGCCAGAGCAGCGGCGGTCACCTCGCCATGCTGTCGGCCATGCGCCCGGCCGATCCCCGCTACACCGCGATCGCCTCACCCGACGGCGCCAAGGTGGATGCCACCGTGAAAGCCGTCGTCATGCAATGGCCGGTGATCAACCCGCTGTCGCGCTACCGCAACGCGGTGCGGCTGAAGGATTCGGGCAACCCGCCGGCCTGGGTCGGCGACATCCCCAGCCGCCACGACCTGTATTGGAAAACCGAGGCGGCGATGGAGGAAGGCAACCCCCTGCTGCTGCTGGAACGCGGCGAGAAAGTGCAAATGCCGCCCGCATTGTGGATCCAGGGCCGCCCCGACCCGACGCATGATTACCGAGACCCGGTCGGGACGTTCGACGGCAACGAACCGGAACGCTTCGCCCACAACTACCGCAAGGCGGGCGGCGATCTGGAACTGCTGTACATCGACAACGCAACACGTGGGACAGAGACATCGCACGATCCCACCGCGGCGTTCTTTGCGCGCCATCTGACCTGACGACGTTCAGTCGTTCGGACCCGGTTCTTTACGCGCGCATCCAGCGCAGGCCGACGTTGTCGTTGACCCATCGTCCGTGCAACCACCAAGGCGGGCGAAGGCCCGCCAACCGTGCCTTTGTTTTCGTGAACGGTATTCAGGGGGCACGGACTTGCCCTGAGTCTTGCAGGCCAGCCTCGTTGAATGGCTGATCCCGCGATGTGGTAAGCAAGAATCCAACGCAGATGAACGCGAATCTTCAGAGTGGCCGATCCGCCGGAGCGTTTGCGTCGAGGAGAGGCAATGGCATCGCGAGCTCTCGGAGCCATTGCGTTCATCCCTTCTGATCCGCGTTTATTTGCGTTGAGTCCTTCTTGCTTGCCTTCGCGGAGAGACCCCGCCGCCATTGCTGGTCCGGCGTGCCGATTGCCTGGTCCGGACGAGGGCGGCCAACAAGCAACGTCATCAGAGCCACGCCGGTTGGCCTAATCCTTCATCGGCACCGAGGCGGCACGCGGCCGGGGGCGCCGCAGGTCCAGCATGATCAGCGCCGCCGGAATCATCGCGGCAATGCGGAACGTCGTCTGGAACGCGCTCATGAAACCGGACGCTTGCAGGCTCTGGAAAATCAGCATCAGCACGGTGGCACCGGTCACCGTGCCGATCGATCGCGTCGCCATGCCCAGCGCACCCGCAACCCCGCGGTTCCGAGCCGGGATGGTGGCGGTGACGATGTCGAAATAAGCCACCTGGAACAACCCGACGCCAAAACCCTGAACAACCATGGATATAACCAGGATCGGGATGTCAGCGATCGTGCCGGACAGCGATATGCCGAACAACCCAACCCCGCTCATAGCCGTGCCAACCAGCGCGATCAGCCGAGGCTTGTGACCCCTCGCCAGCCGGCCGGCCATCGGTGCGGCGACGATCATGCCGGCCGGCGAAGACGCCAGCACCAGCCCGGCCATCGGCAGCGTCAGTCCCGGAATCCGGCTCAGATAGAACGGCGCCAGCAGCATGATGGAGAAAGCCGCCAGGTTGATCAGCGCGTTGCTGAGATTGATCACCGCGAAATCGGCGTTGCGGAACGTGCTGAAATCGATGATCGGCTTCGGCGCCCGGTGTTCCTGCCGATAGAACAGCAGGAACCCGGCCACGGCTACCACGGCGAACACCGCCGTTTCCGGACCGGGCGGCCGCAGCCGGTTCAACGCCAGCAACATGAAACACAACGCCAATGCCAGCAGCGCGCCACCCGCCGCGTCGAACGGTTCCCGCTCCCCACGCGCCGGCCGAGGCAGCGTCCAAGCCAGCACAAACGCCGTCGCCGCGATCGGCGCTCGGAAACTGAACACCGCGCTCCAGCCGAAATGCGCGATCAGCGAGCCGAACACCGAGGGACCCAGCGCGCTGCCGATCCCGAACATCATCATGTAATGGGCAAGGATCTGCGTCCGCTGCGCCTCGGGAAACAAGCTGGTCGCCAACGCCGGCCCGCACGACAAGATCAGCCCCGCCCCCACGCCCTGCGCCACCCGAGCGGCCAGCAGAACGGCATAGGAGGGCGCCAGCGCACACGCGATAAAGGCCAGCGTGCTGACCCCGGTGCCGAACAGGAACACCCGCCGATACCCCAGCAGGTCGCCCACGCGCCCGAAGCTGAGCATCAGCGACGTCTGCGTCAGCGTGTAGCTGATGACGATCCACTGGATCATCGGGATCGGCAGGCCGAAATGGGCGACGATCGCCGGAAAGTCGATGTTCACCGCGGAATCGAGCGGCACCACCAGGGTGCCCAGGCCGACGATCAGCAGCGGGATGATAGGATGTTTCAGGACGCGTCACCTTGCATGGCGTGCCAGACCCGAGACGCCGAAGCCGGCCCGTTCAGAGTGGCAACACCGACCGCGTCGGCAATGGCATTGGCGATAGCCGGAAACAGCGCAATCGCACCCGCCTCGCCACAACCTTTCACCCCGACAGGGTTGGTGGTGCAGCGTGTGCCGGCAAAACTCAGGTCGAAGCTGGGCAGGTCGCCGGCACGCGGCATGGCATAGTCCATGAACGTTCCGCTGATCGGCTGACCGGACTCCGGGTCGTAGACCGCGTGCTCCAGCAGCGCCTGGCCGGCCCCCTGGGCGATGGCACCATGCGCCTGGCCGGCCGCCACCATCGGATTGACGATCACCCCGTAGTCATCGACC
>DATAZJ010000023.1:0-8757 GCA_036272115.1 Rhodopila sp.
CGGCCGACGCATGATCGGGAGCGATATGCCGAAACCGAAACTGCTGATCGTCGAGGACGACGAAGGCCTCTGCTCCCAGTACCGCTGGGCGTTTCCGGGTTGCGAAGTGCTGATGGCGCATGCCCGGCCGCAGGCCGTGACATTGGTGAAACGGGAAAGTCCGCCCGTCGCCATCATGGACCTGGGCCTGCCGCCCGATCCGGACGGTGTCAGCGAGGGTTTCGCCACCCTGTCCGACGTCCTGCGCATCGCCCCGCAGACCAAGATCATCGTCGTCACCGGCAATGGCGAGCGCAAGAACGCGCTGCGCGCCGTCGCCGCCGGCGCCTATGATTTCTGTGAAAAACCGGTTGAGATCGAGGTGCTGCGCACCATCATCGAGCGCGGCCTGAACCTGCACCGGCTGGAGGAGGAAAACCGCCGCCTCGCCGCCGCGCCGGTCGCCTCCCCGATCGAGCGCATCGTCACCGGCAACGCCGGCATGCTGAAGGTCTGCCGCGACATCGAGAAAATCGCCACGACCAACGTGCCGGTGCTGCTGCTGGGCGAAAGCGGCACCGGCAAAGAGGCACTGGCCAAGGCGGTGCACGACCTCAGCCCGCGCGCCAAGCAGCCGTTCGTCGCCATCAACTGCGGCGCCATTCCGGAAAACCTGCTGGAAAGCGAACTGTTCGGGCACGAACGCGGGGCCTTCACCGGCGCCGTCAAGCAGACCATCGGCAAGATCGAGAGCGCCCACAAAGGCACGCTGTTCCTTGATGAGATCGGCGACCTGCCGCATCCGTTGCAGGTCAAGCTACTGCGCTTCCTGCAGGACCAGATCGTCGAGCGGATCGGCGGGCGGCAGAAAATCCAGGTCGATGTGCGGATCGTTTCCGCTACCAACGCCAACCTGGATGAGAAGATTGCCCAGGGGGTGTTCCGCGGCGATCTGTTCTACCGCATGAACGCTTTCACCATTCGCATCCCGCCGCTGCGCGAACGCGGCACCGATATCGTGCTGCTGGCGAACTTCTTTCTCAACCGCTTCAATCAGGAGTTCGGCCGCGGCATCCGCGGCTTCACCGAACATGCCACGCATGCGCTGAACACGCACGAATGGCCGGGCAACGTGCGGGAACTGGAAAACCGCCTGAAGCGGGCGGTGGTGATGACAGATCGGCGCCTGATCGATGCCGCCGATCTGGAACTGGCGCCGCCGATCGGCGAACTGCCGGACCTCGATATCCGCTCCGCACGGCTGCGCGCCGAACGGGACGTCATCCAGGAAGCATTGGTCCGCAGCAACAACACCTTGTCCGTGGCGGCGCGGATGCTGGGCGTCAGCCGCCCGACCCTGTATGGCCTGATGGAGGCCCACGGGTTCGGCAACGAAACGACCCGATCGACCGATACCGCCCCGGCAGCTGCTTCCCCAGCGGCTACCTCCGCGGCTCCTTCTGGCGCGACTGAAACAACCATGCAGAACGATTAAGGGTGAAACCGATGCGATACAGGTCTCTCGGCTGGATCATGATGGGCGCCTGGCTCGGCGCCTTCCCGATCGCGGCCCATGCGGACTACCTGTCCACCGCGCAAGCATCGTTGAAGAAGGGCGACCTCAAGTCCGCCCAGATCGATCTGCGCAACGCCGTCCGCAGCGACCCCCAGAACGCCGCGGCACATTACTGGCTGGGCCGCGTCAGCTTCGAACTAGGCGACCCGGTCGCATCGCAACGTGAGGCGGAGGCAGCGCGCGATCGGGGCTTCGACCCGCATCAGGCGGTCCCACTGCTGGCGCAGGCGCTGCTGGCGCAGAGCAAATTCCAGGACCTGCTGGACAAACTGAAACCGGACGGCAAGGACCCGCTGCTGGATGCCACCATCCTGGTGTCGCGCGGCTACGCGCAAATCGGTCTGAAACACCCCGAGGATGCCCAGAAATCCTTCGCCGAGGCCGAACAGGAGGCGCCGAACGCAGTGGCGCCGCTGCTCGCCGAGGCGCGGCTGGCGGTCGCCCGAGCCGACCTGGCGGGTGCCGGAGTGAAGATCGACCGCGCGATCGCCGCGCAGCCGAAATCCTCCGAGGCGCTGCTGGCCAAGGCGCAATTGCTGCGGCTACAGAACGATGTCCCGGGCGCCATCGCGGTGCTGGATGCCTTGATCACCGACCAGCCCAGCGTCATGCAGGCCCGCCTGGACCGCGCCAGCCTGGAACTGTCGGCCGGCAAGGAAGACGCCGCCAGGGCCGATATCGACACGGTGCTGAAGGGCACACCGGGCAATGTCAACGCAATCTACCTGCGCGCGGTGATGGAAACGCAGGCAAAGAACTACAAGGCAGCGGACGCCGATCTTGAGCGGATCTCCGGCTATGTCGGCCGCATCCAGCGTGCCTTTTACCTGCAAGCCGTGGTGAAGGAGCAACTCGGCCAGCTTGAGCAGGCGGAACAGGCGGCCCGTAAATATCTCGGACGTGCGCCGAACGATCTGGCGGCATACAAGATCCTGGCGCGGATCCAGTTCGCCAAGCACCGGCCGGACCAGGTGGTCGATACGCTGTCGAAGGTCGCCGAATCCGGCAAGGGCGACGCCGAGGCGTACGACCTGCTGGGCCGGGCCTACGCGGCCACCGGGCGGGGGACGGAGGCGGTCGCCGCATTCCAGAAAGCCGAGACGCTGGCACCGAACAATGTCGGCGTGCAGACCAGGATGGCCTCGGTTCGCATGAGCTTGGGCGAGGTCGATACCGCGATGGGCGACCTGGAACACACATTGCAACTCGCGCCCAAGATGCCCGCGGTGGGGGAAGCCCTGTTCTTCGCGGCGCTGGCGACCGGTGACACGGCAAAAGCCGCCGACGCACTGGCCAAGGTCAAGGCGGCCGAAGGCCCGACCGAGGTCGTCGGCAACCTGGACGGCCTGTTCAAGCTGGCGCAGATCGATTTCCCCGGTGCGAAGGCCGTTTTCGCCGGTCTGGTGCAGAAGTATCCCGACTTCGTGCCCGCCAAGATCAACCTCGCCCGCGTCGATATCATGATGGGCGACAAGGACGAAGCCGACAAAATCCTGACCGACGTCCTGTCCAAGCAGCCCACCGCCGAACCGGCGCTGTCGATGATGGTCTCGGGCGATGTGCAGGCGAACAAGGTGCCGGACGCGATCACCCTGCTGGAGCGCGCCCATACCTCCGATCCGAACGCGACCCGCGTGACCGTCACCCTCGGCGACCTCTACATCCACCAGGGTTCGGCGCAAAAGGCGCTGGATCTCGTGGCGGCGCAGAAGGGCGCGAACGCCAACGCGACTGATATCCTGAGCCTTCAGGCCGCCGGGTATCTCGCGCTGGGGCAGAAAAAGGAGGCGCGGGACACCTACACGGCGATCCTCAAGCAGGATGGCAGCGTCATCGGCGCGCGGCGGCAACTCGTCGCGCTGCTTGTGGATGCGGGCGATTTCGACAGCGCCCGCAATGTCGTCACCGCCGGGATCGCGCTCAACCCGCGCAGTTATCAGCTCTATCAGGACTATGTCATGATCGACCTGAAATCCACCGGCATAGACGCCGCGCTGGCGACGGCCGACCGGCTGCAATCCCAGGACCGCGAGTTCGCCGGCATCAAGGCGCTGAAGGGCGACATCTATCTGGCCGCCAATCGGCCGGCGGACGCTGTGACCGCATACACCGCGGCAAACGATGCCGCCCCGTCCAGCCTTCTGGTGACGCGGCTGGCGGGGGCGCTGCTGCGGTCCAAACGCCCGGACGATGCCACCAAGCTGTTGCTGGGCTGGGTCGGCACGCACCCCGACGACACGGTGGCAACCGAGCAGGTGGCGGAAATCTACATTGCCACGGCCAAGTTCCCCGATGCCGCCAAGTATCTGGAGCTGTTGCTGAAGCAGAAACCGCATGACGCGGTCGCGCTGAACAACCTGGCCTGGGTCTACCAGCAGCTTGGCGATGACACGAAAGCCCAGGCGATGGCCCGCCAGGCCTACGTACTGGCCCCAAGCTCGCAGACCGCCGATACGCTGGGCTGGATCCTGACCAGTTCGGGGAACCCGCAAAGCGGCGTGGCCCTGCTGCGCCAGGCGAGCAGCGACGGCACGTCCGATCCGCGCATCCTGTATCATTACGCGGTGGCGCTGAAGGATACCGGCAACAAGGACGAAGCCAAGAAGCAGTTGGAAACCGTCGTCGCCAACAAGGCCCAATTCAAGGAAAAGGTTGAGGCGCAGAAGCTGTTGGACGACATGGCGAAGGGCACCTGATCCGGACGTTTCGGAACGGGTCGCCCCCGGGATGGCCCCGGTTCGCCTGCTGACGTTCTCCACCCTGTTCCCGCACGCGGCCCGGCCGAACCACGGCATTTTCGTCGAGAACCGGTTGCGCCACCTGCTGGCAAGCCATCAGGCCGCCAGCACCGTGCTGGCGCCGGTGCCATGGTTTCCCAGCGCCTCCGCCCGGTTCGGCGACTGGGCGCTGAACGCACGCGCACCGGCGACCGAGACGCGCCACGGGATCGAGATCCGGCACCCGCGCTATCCGGTCTTGCCGAAGGTCGGCATGTCAGCCGCCCCCTGGCTGCTCTATCGCGCGATGCTGCCCCAAATCGCTCGGCTGTTGGCCGAGGGCCGCCGATTCGACGCCATCGACGCGCATTACGTCTACCCCGACGGCGTCGCCGCGGTGTGGCTGGGCCGCCGCTTCGGCCTGCCGGTGGTCATCACCGCCCGAGGCACCGACGTCAACCTGATCCCGCGCTACCACGTGCCGCGCCGGCTGATCCAAAGCGCGATCCGCGACGCCAGCGCCCTGATCGCCGTCAGCGCCGCGCTGAAAAAGGCGCTGGTCGACCTCGGCGCCCCACCAGGGAAGGTGACGGTGCTGCGCAATGGCGTGGAGACGGATCTGTTCCGCCCCCCGCCGGATCGGCCCGCGATTCGCGCCGCCCTGGGTCTGACCGGTTTGACACTGATCTCGGTCGGGGGGCTGATCGAGCGGAAAGGCCATCACCGCACCATCGAGGCAATGCGCCAGTTGCCCGGCTACACCCTGCTGATCGCCGGCGAAGGACCGGAGCGCGACCGGCTGTCAGGATTGATCGCAACGCATGGCCTCGGGGATCGCGTCCGGCTGCTGGGCCCCCGCCCGCACCGCGACCTGCCGGCGCTCTACGGCGCAGCGGACGCATCCGTGCTGGCCTCATCACGCGAGGGCTGGGCCAACGTGCTGCTGGAATCGATGGCCTGCGGAACACCCGTGGTCGCCTCGGACATCTGGGGCAACCCGGAAGTGGTGCGGGCGCCGGCCGCCGGAGTGATCTACCAGCCGAACACGCCGGACGGGATCGCGGCCGGCGTGCGCCAACTTTTCGCCGCCCTGCCCGACCGGTCAGCGACCCGCGCCTACGCAGAACCGTTCAGTTGGGACGACACGACGGAAGGCCAGTTGGCGCTGTTCCGGCAGGTCATCAAATCGGCCACGCGGTGACCCCGAACGGTCACAGCCCGGTCACGAACCGCGCCATCACCACGATGATCGCCACCTGCATCACCCCCTGAAACCCAACCGCGTAGACATAGCGGCGCATCAGCCGCCCAATGCGAGCGCCGTCGGGCACCGGCTTCCGCATCTCGAAATACACCATCAAATTCACCGGCAGCAGCACCGCGAATCCCTGGATGGTCAGGATCGCGACGATCACCAGCGCGGCCAGCACCCACCCATACGCCGGATAGCCGACGTCCAGCAGGCCAATCTGCCGCGCGTGATACCATCCCGCGGTGCCGGTGATCGTGGCCAGCGTCGGCAGCAGAAACAGCATCTTCGGCATCAGCCGCAGCACGATCGCCCGCCGGACCGCGACCGGCGCACCGCGCAGGATCGGCCCGATCACGAAGCCCATGAACAGATCGATGCCGGTCCACAGCACCCCGGCCATCACGTGAACGAAATTCAGCAGCCAGGCATCGTCGATCACGATCGCCGCCACCAGCACGCCCAGCGCCAGCGCGACCCAGCCGAGATTGCGCAAATCGATCGGCGGCGCGTCGTCCAGCGCGACAGCGACCCCGGACGGCATCGCCTAGACCAACCGAGCCTGGCGCACCGCCGCGGCGATGAAGCCCGCGAACAGCGGATGCGGCGCAAACGGCTTCGACTTCAGCTCCGGATGGTACTGCACACCAACGAACCAGGGGTGGCCGGGGAATTCGATGATCTCCGGCAACACCCCATCCGGCGACATGCCGGAGAATCGCAACCCGACCGCCTCCAGCGGCTTGCGAAAATTGACGTTGACCTCGTACCGATGCCGGTGGCGTTCCTCGATCTCAGGCTCGCCGTCGTAGATCGACCGCACCAGGCTGCCGTCGCCCAGCACCGCGGGGTAAGCGCCGAGACGCATGGTGCCGCCTTTGGCATCGGCTTCCGTCCGGCGTTCGATCTGGTTGCCGCGCGCCCACTCGGTCAGCAGCCCGACCACCGGCGTATCGCACGGGCCGAACTCGGTGGAGGACGCCTCCGGCATCCCGGCGAGATTCCGCGCCGCCTCGATCACCGCCATCTGCATGCCGAAACAGATGCCGAAGAACGGCACATTCCGCTCACGGGCAAACCGAACCGCCTCGATCTTCCCCGGCGTGCCACGCTCCCCAAACCCCCCGGGCACCAGGATGCCATGCACGCCCTCCAGCCGATGCACCGTGCCCGGCTGCTCAAATATCTCGCTATCCACCCAGTCGAGGTGGACCTTCACCCGGTTGGCGATCCCGCCATGCACCAGCGCCTCGGAGAGCGATTTATAGCTGTCCAGCAGGTTGGTGTATTTGCCGACCACCGCGATGCGGACCTCGCCCTCCGGCGTCTGCACGGTGTCGACGATCCGCCGCCAACGCGACAAATCGGGTTCCGCCTCAAAATTCAGGCCGAAATGGCGCAGGACTTCGCGGTCCATGCCTTCGTCGTGATAGGCGATCGGCACCTGATAGATCGTGCCGACATCCAGCGCCGGGATCACCGCCTCGGGCCGCACATTGCAGAACAGCGCGATCTTGCGCCGCTCATTGTCCGGAATCGGCCGGTCGCAGCGACACAGCAGCATCTGCGGCTGAATACCGACATTCAGCAGTTCCTTCACCGAGTGCTGCGTCGGCTTGGTCTTCAGTTCCCCGGCCGACGGGATATACGGCACCAAGGTCAAATGCACGAACATCGCCTGCTGCGGACCAAGCTCGTTCCCGAGCTGCCGTATGGCCTCCAGGAACGGCAGGCTTTCGATGTCACCGACGGTGCCGCCGATCTCCACCAGTACGAAGTCGAACGCGGCGGTGTCACGCACCACCACTTCCTTGATGGCATCGGTGATGTGCGGGATCACCTGCACCGTGGCACCCAGATAATCGCCCCGGCGCTCCTTGGCGATCACGTCCTGGTAGATGCGCCCGGTGGTGGCATTGTCCAGTTTGGTCGCATGGACGCCGGTGAACCGTTCGTAGTGCCCCAGATCCAGGTCGGTCTCGGCACCGTCATCGGTGACGAACACCTCGCCATGCTGATATGGGCTCATGGTGCCCGGATCGACATTCAAATACGGGTCGAGTTTTCGCAGCTTGACCTTGAAACCGCGCGCCTGCAGCAGCGCGCCAAGCGCCGCCGCGGCGATTCCTTTGCCAAGGGATGAAACCACGCCGCCAGTGATAAACACATATCGCGTCATGGGCGCCCACCATACCAACCCGAATCGGGCTTGGGGAAGCCCGTCGGCGATAATTCACACATTTGACGACAATCAGTTGGTCGGCGCGGACGGGCCTGCCGGCTTCGGCGGCGGTGCCGGGGTCGCGGGGGCGGCCGGCGCCGGCGTGTCGAGGATCGAATGCGTCGGCCCGGACGCGCCGCGGTTCAGCAGCGCCAAGGTCAGCGACAACCCCATGAAGATCACCGCCAAAATGGCCGTTGTGCGGGTCAGCAGGTTGGCGGTCCCGCGGCCGGACATGAACGACCCCATGCCCTGGGAACTGCCGATGCCAAGGCCGCCGCCCTCGGAGCGCTGGATCAGAACAACGCCGATCAAGGCCAGGGTGACGAACAGGTGGATGATCAGCAGGACGGTGCTCAACGCGCGGGACTTTCACAGAAAACGCGCGACGGTGACGATAGACCGTCGCGCGCGCCTCTTACCCGGCCTGAGCCGCTCGGGCAATCGCTAGAAATTCTTGCGGATTCAGGCTGGCGCCGCCAACCAGCGCGCCGCCGACATTCGGCACCGCCAGCAACGACGCGGCGTTGGCCGCTTTGACGGACCCGCCATACAGAATGCGGATGGCCTGGCCGGCGTCGCCGAACTGGCGGACCAGCTCCTCCCGGATGAAGGCGTGCATGGTGGCGACATCTTCCTCGGTCGCCGTCTTTCCGGTGCCGATCGCCCAGACCGGTTCATACGCCACCACGCCGGTGAACGGCTTCGGCAGGCTGCCGGCGAGCTGCCAACCCACCACCTCGGTTTCCTGGCCGCCGGCGCGCTGATCGGCGTTCTCACCCACACAGACGATCGGGGTCAGGCCGGCCTCGACCGCGGCCAGGGTCTTTTCGCGCACCAGTTCATCGGTCTCATCATGGTTCTGCCGCCGTTCGGAATGGCCGAGGATCACCCAGGTGGCACCGGCATCACGCAGCATCGGGCCAGCGATGTCGCCGGTATGGGCACCCTGCTTCGCCTGATGGCAATCCTGGCCGCCGACGGCAACCGGGGTGCCTTGAAGCGCCTGGGCGAC
>DATAZJ010000024.1:0-19370 GCA_036272115.1 Rhodopila sp.
CATCGATGCCTTTGTTTCCGCTCGTAAAAGGCGTGGATACCGGCATGCGCCAGCATGACGGACGGGGTCAACCGAGGAGTCTGCATCAACGCCGGTTGGTATAACACCGCCGGGCCCGGACGCCTCGGGTCAGACCCGCGAACCTCCGCCATCCACGGCGACGACCTGCCCCGTCCCGAAGGTCTGCCGCATGAGGTATAGATACGCCTCGGCAATCGCCTCCGGTTCGCCGACGTGGCCGAGGAGGCGGTGTTCCGCCATTTGCCGGTAAAGGGCTTCCTGGTCCGCCTCTGCCATGTGGGCCCAAAGCGGCGTCCGCGACGGCGACGGGCTGAAAGGATCAGGCCTTGACCAGCGGACAACCGCCCTCATTCATCGGACGGAACGCGTCGGCGGCTGGGATGATCTCCGCCACCTCCAACAAATCCCATTCGCTTTTGGATTGGGCCGGTGTCTTCGCCCGCAGCAGGAACATGTCGCGCTGCACGGTGCCGTCGATCCGCAACCGGCCGTTCTTGGTCATGAAATCGTCGATCGGGATGGCGCGCATCTTCTCCATCACCGGACCGGCCGCATCGGTGCCGGCCGCCTTGATCGCGTTCAGATAGTGCGTCACGGCGCACCAGGTGCTGGCCTGGAACGCGGTCGGCGGCTGCCCCTTATACGCCTTTGCATAGCGTGCCGCGAACGCTCGGGATGGCGCGTCGTGGTTCCAGTAATATGGCTGGCTGAAGATCATGCCCTGCGCCGCCGCCAGTCCCAGCGAATGGATGTTCGTCAGTGAACAGTTCAGCGCGGCCGGCACGATGCCGCGCTTGATCAGCCCGAACTCACCCATCTGCTTGGCGATGTTGATGAAGTCACTCCCACCGGCGGCGATGCCGACGGCCTGGGCGCCGGACGACGCCGCTTCCAGCAGATGCGCCGAATAGTCGGTTTCCCCCAGCGGAGCCAGGCTGTGGCCCAGCACCGTCGCCCCCAGGCCTTTCAGGATGTCCGTCGCATTCTGCTCCAGCGACTTGCCGAAGGCATAGTCGGAGGTGATGAAGAACCACTTCTTCTGCCCCTGTTTCACCAGCGTCTCGGCCGGTCCCTTGGCGGCTGAATAGTTGTCGTAGGTCCAGTGGACGCCATACGGGGAACAGGCGGATCCGGTCAGATCAGTGGTTCCCGCGGCGATCGGCACGTCGATCCGCTGGCGCTGCCGGCACAGCGCCTGAACTGCCAGCGCGACAGCGGAATTGCCCAGGCCGAAAATCGCATCGACCTTTTCTTCGTCGATCCAGTGGCGCGCGATCGAGAGCCCGACATCGACCTTGTTCTGCAGGTCCGCCTGGACGACCTCGATCGGCGCACCCAGCACATGGCCGCCGAAGTCCTGCGCCGCCATCTTGGCGGCCACGTAATCGCCGTAGCCCTGCTGGTCGGCGAACACCCCGGACATGTCGTCCAGGACGCCGATCTTGACCACGCCGTCGGATATCGCGGCCGCGGCCGCTCGTTGTGATCGCAGCGCGGCGGCGATCGGCAAGGCAGCGGCGGTGGCAAGGAGGCGTCGACGGTTCATGGCGGTTTCCTCTCGTTTTTCTTGTTGATCGGGGCTCGATCGGGGTTTGATCGGGGCGGGTCGCTAAACCGACAATCCTGCCGCCGCGAGTGCTTTCAGGAAGTTGGGTTCCGGCTGCGGCAGCGGCGGCAGTTCCCAACTGCCGGTGCCGATCGGCCGAATGTCGCGATCGACCGGCACCTCGACCAGATACGGCCGGTTGGCGGCGATCGCGGTCTTGATCGCGTCCTCCACCTCGCCGGCATGGGTGACGGTGTGTGCGGCCACGCCCATGGACCTGGCCAGGGCGGCGAAATCGGCGCTGAACAGTTCCTTGTTGCCGTGGTCCTTGCGGAAACTGGTCGCCAGCTCGCGGCCGGCGAACATCCCGTGCTGGATATCGCGGATCGAGCAGTAGCCGTTGTTGTTCCACACCACCCAGACCACCGGGATATCGTGTTCCACCGCCGTCGCCAGCGCGTGCGGGGTCATCATGAACGACCCGTCCCCCACCACGGCCACACAGGGCCGATCCGGCGCCGCCAGCTTGGCGCCCAGGATGCCTGAGGTCGCGAACCCCATCGCCGCGAAGCCCCAGGAATGGATCAACTGCCGAGGCCGCAGCGCGTCGAACAACTGGATGATCCAGTTGTGATGCACACCGACGTCGGAGGCGACGATCGCGTTCTCCGGGATCGCCCGCGACAGCGCCCGCATCAGCCGTTCCGGCCGCAGCGGCACCTGATCGGACGCCGCCAGCCCGCTCTGATACGTCTGCCAGACCTCGCGGCCATGGTTCAGCCGCGCCAGCCACGCGGTTTTCGCCACGGGGGGGGCGCCGGCCCGCACCAGCCCGTTCAGGAACGCCAGGCTTGCCCGAGCACAGCCCAGGATCGGGAATTCGGCCGGATAGTTGCGCCCCAGTTCGGCGGGATCGATATCGATCTGGATCAGCCGCGACGGCGGGATCGCCAGCGTGTAGCCATCCAGCCAGGCACTGGTCGCACGATCGTCGAAGGTGAACCCCAGCGCCAGGATGACATCGGCGTTCCTGGTCGCCTCGTTGGCCGCATAGGTGCCGTTCCGCCCGATCGAGCCGAACGCCAGCCGGTGCCGCTCACTGATCGAACCCTTGCCGTTCGGGCTGGTCACCACGGGAATGGACGTCAGTTCGGCGAATTCCTGCAACGCCGGCACCGCTTCCGCCAGCAGCACACCCTGGCCAGCGATGATGACCGGCCGTTCGGCCGCCAGCAGAACCTTCAGGGCGGCGGTCAGCGCCTCGGGATTGCCCGGTGCGGCGTTGACGATGCGGGCCGATGCCTGTGGCGGCGTCACCTCCGCCTCCTCGACGAAGACGTTCAGCGGCACGTCCAGGTTCACCGGACCAGGCCGGCCGGACAGCATCAGTTCCCACCCCTGGCGCACCGCCAGCGGCATCATGTCCACCCGCGTCGGCTGGTAGCTGCGCTTCACATATGGACGGATCACCGACGGAAAATCGCCCTGGTAGTAGCGTCCGGTTTCCTGGAACGGGTTGCGGTTGAACTGGCTGGTCGGCACGTTGCCGGTGATGGCGAAGAACGCCGAACTGTCCATCATCGCCGCCGCCAGCGCCATCACCAGGTTGGCGGAGCCGGGGCCGCACGACGTGAAGGTCGCCACCGGTTCGTGCCGCACCTTGAAATAGGCATCGGCCATGTGACCGGCGGTCTGCTCGTGATGCACCGAGATGGTGCGGATGCGGTCCTGCGCCTTGAACGCCGCATCCAGGAACCCGACGTTGCCGTGCCCACACAGGCCGAACAGGTACGGCACTTTCTGGCGCGTCAGAAAATCCACGATGATATCGGCGCCGTTCATGATGGCGCGTTCGCTCTGGTTCATGCGGGTCTCCGTTTCAGGCGGCTCGTATCGCGCCGGACGGGCTGCCCAGCATGCGGGAAATCCGGGCGGCGGTGGATTTGAGGAGGGGGGTGAGGCTGGCGATGCGGTGGGGGTCCATCCGTGCGACCGGCGCCGACACCGCGACGCAGGCACAGGGCCGCCCGCTGTGGTCGGTGATGGGCGCGCCGAGGCAGCGCAGCCCGACCTCCATCTCCTCATCGTCGAGTGCCCAGCCGTTGGCGCGGATCTGGTGCAGGGCTTCTCGCAGGGCGGCGGGTTCGGTGATGGTGTGCGGGGTGAAACGCGGCAGGCCACGGCTGACCAGGGCATCGAGGTCGGCGTCCGGCACGTGTGCCAGCAGCACCTTCCCTAAAGCGGAGGCGTGAGCCGGGGTCCGCTTGCCGACGAAGGCGTGCATGCGGATCAGCCGCGTGCCGTCCACCGCCTGCACGCAGATCGCCTCTCCGTCATACAGGATGCCGACATGGACGGTTTCGCCGGTTTCGCGCGCCAGGTCCTGCAGCGGCGGCAGTGCCTGCCAGCGCAGTTGCTCATGCCGGACGGCCGACGAACCCAGGGTGTGGAACCGCATCGCCAGGGAATAGCGGCCGGTGACGTGGTCTTTCTGCAGGTACCCGAAGTCCTCGATCGTGTGCAGGATGCGGAACACGGTCGGTTTGCTCTGGCCCAGTTCGGTAGCCAGTTCGGCAAGACTCCAGGTTTCCTGACGGGCGAAGCAGTCGAGAAGTTCGAGCCCCTTGGTCAGCGAGCCGAGGCGGTAAGGGTCGCGCGGCGGTTCATCGGCGTTTCGCATTGCGAAATTGAAGCCTTGTTTTCGTAACGCTGAACCGTATAACGAAATTGAATCCGCAGGCAATCCCCCCTGCGATCGGGACGAAGGCAGGACGGTCAGATGTTCACCAGGAATGGCGCCACGATCCGCAACATCGTCGAGGTGATGTGGGAGACGCCGCCGGCACACTACGACGCGCACTCAAAGATGCTGGTGACGCCGGAAACGGCGACCACGAAGCTGCTCGATCACCGGATTTCCTCGTACCAGCCGAAGGGCTTCGTGGCGCCGCACAAGCACAAGGTGCAGGAGCAGATTTACCACGTGCTGGAAGGGGAGGGGCTGATGGAGATCGACGGGGAACGCGTCGTGGTGCGGCCGCAGGATTGCGTTCACCTGCCGCCCGGCGTCGAGCACGCCATCTACAACACCGGTCTGAAAGACCTCGTGTTCCTCGTCATCACGACACCGCCGACCGACGACTGACGCCCCGGGCGGCGGCCGTGTCGCTATACGAAGTCGGTCGCCAGTTCGGTGCGGACCGCGTCGGCGAGGGCCGCCATGTGGCCGTAGTTGGCGTGGGTGAAGCCCAGCACCACCTCGGCGTCCGGTGACGAGAACGCCGCGATCTGTTCCGCGGTGAACGGAAAATGCACGAATTGCACAGAGGAGGCTTTGCCTTCGGCCGAGGTGCGGTCGGCGTCGGCTTCCGCCGTGCCGCGGATCGTCTCGCCGCCGATACGCAGGAAGGCGCTGTCCTCGATGCCGCCCAGCCCGTCCAGGACGCGCTTGCGGCGGATCGGGTCGTCGATTTCGATCATGAACGTTGCGGTCAGTTCAGTGCCGTTCGGGATCAGCGGATTATACGCCTCCAGTTCACCCGGAATCTGCTCGGTGCCGCCCTTTTCGATGTGGACCATCTCCTGCACCTGCAGCCACATCGTTTCGTAACATTCGAAATAGAATGTGACGCAGGGGCCGATCTCGACCCGACGGTGGCGTTTCTTGTCGATTATCTTCCGGCGCCATTCCGAGCGGCTCTTGGCGTAGTCGGCGCTTGGAATGATGTCGGCTTGGGTCAGGATTCGCTTTGTCATGACAACTTTCATTACGCCGTGCCTTCGTAAGCACGCGCCAGGATTTGGATCGGATGGGTGACCAGTTCCGGCTTCGGCCCGTCACCGCCCAGCCGCTCGATCCCCTGCTGGATATGGACGCCGGCCAGCGGGCATTCCGACATCACGAAGCCGGCGCCGTTCTGTGCCGCCTGCCGGGCGACCGGACGGCCGACTTTCATGCCGACCTCGAAAAACTCCTGTTTGAACCCCCAGGACCCGCCGTGGCCGGAGCAGCGCTCGATCACCTTGACGCTGGCCTGGGGCACCAGGCGCAGCATCTCGGCGGCCTTCTGGCCCATGTTCTGCGCCCTGGCGTGGCACGCCATGTGTACGGTCATCGTCGCCGGCATCGGCGCCAGGCCGGGAGCGAGGCCCTCCTTCCTGGCGATATCGACGATGTATTCGCTGATATCGAATGTCGATCTGGCGAGCGCGGCGACGTCGGGATCGCCGGGCAGGATCAGCGGCCACTCGAACTTCAGCATCAGCGCACAGGACGGCACCAGGGCGATGACGTCGTATCCCCGGTCGATCCAGTCCTTCATCGTCGCCGCCACCGCGCGCGCATTGGCGGCGACGTCGGCGATGCGGCCCTGTTCCAGCAGTGGCATGCCGCAGCAGCCTGGATGCACGACTTCCGGTTCGACGCCGTTCCTGGCCAGCACGGCGCGGGTGTCCATACCAACGTCGGGCGAGTTGTAGTTGCCGAAACATGTCGCATACAGCACCACCTTGCGGCCGAACGCGGGTGCGTCGCGATTCAGCACCGGCGTGGCGGCCGACAGGTTGACCAGTGTCTGACTGGAATAAGCCGGCAGCTCGGCATCGGCGTGCAGCCCGGCGGCGGCCCGAACCATCGGTCCGACCGTCTTGTTGTTCCGATCGGCGACCCAATTGGCTACCGGGGCGACCAGCCCGGCCAGCGTGCCGTTGCGATCGGTTGCCGCCAGTTGCTTATCGGCGAATGGGATCTTTCCCTGGCGTTCCTCCATGGCGCGGTAACGCAGCATCAGATGGGGGAAATCCACGTTGAATTCGTGTGGCGGCACGTAGGGACACTTCGTCATGTAGCACATGTCGCACAGCGTGCAGGCATCCACGACGGACTTGAACTGTTTCGGATCGACGCCGTCCAGTTCCTGCGTCGGCGATTCATCCACCAGGTCGAACAGCCGGGGAAACGAATCGCACAAGGCGAAGCAGCGGCGGCAGGTGTGGCAGATGTCGAAGACCCGCTCCAGCTCCTTCTCGACCGCGGCGGGATCGTAGAATGCCGGATCTTCCCAGGCGATCGGATGCCGCGTGGGCGCTTCCAGGCTGCCTTCTCTCATCGGGTGGTCTTTCAGTGAAGCATTCCCTCCCCGGGAAAAGGGGAGGGAATGTCGCCAAGCCGAACGTTCGGCCGGATCAGGCCGCGAGTTCGTTCAGTGCCTTCTGGAATCGTCCGGCGTGCGAGCGTTCCGCCTTCGCCAGGGTCTCGAACCAGGCGGCGACTTCGTCGAAGCCTTCTTCGCGCGCGGTCCGTGCCATGCCCGGGTACATATCGGTGTATTCGTGTGTCTCGCCGGCGACGGCAGCCGCGAGATTAAGGCCGGTCGGGCCGATCGGCAGGCCGGTTGCCGGGTCACCGGATTCCTCCAGGTATTCCAGATGGCCGTGCGCGTGACCGGTTTCCCCCTCGGCGGTGGAACGGAACACGGTGGCAACGTCGTTGTGGCCTTCCACGTCGGCCTTCTGTGCGAAATACAGATAGCGGCGATTGGCCTGCGACTCACCGGCGAATGCCGCCTTCAGATTGTCCTCGGTCTTGCTACCCTTGAGTGCCGCCATCGTGGTTTCCTTTCAGCTTCCGGAACGATAAGGCGAACGCAAACCCCCACGGCACCGTTCGTGCCGATGGCTGCATCCCCCACGCGCGCAAGCTAGACCACATAGCGGATCAATTGAAGTTCATCGGATCATGAAATTTTTCGATCGGACTCAGTGGCAGAAGCGATTGTGCCGCCCCTGGACAACCGCCGGTCAGGCGACCTCTTTCTGCACGACGCCCAAAAGCCGAGCCTGCAGACCGTGGTCGTCCTCCAGCGTTTTGGCGGTGCCCTCGAACGCCACGCGTCCATTCACCAGCACATACGCCCGGTCCACCAGCGGCAGCACGCTTTCGGCATGATGCTCGACGATCACCATCGCGACCCGGCCGCGCAGTTGCGCCAGCGCATCCATCACCTCTTTCACGATGGTGGGGGCCAGTCCCTCGAACGGCTCGTCCAGCAGGATCAGCTTTGCCGGCACCATCAGCGCCCGGGCAATGGCCAGCATTTGCCGCTCACCACCCGACAGACTCTCCGCCTTCGAACGTTGCAGCAGCTTCAGCTTGGGGAACAGCGCGTACACGTCTTCCAGCGACGCGCCACCCGGCCGCATCGCCAGCCGCAGATTGTCCAGCACCGTCAGATTGGGGAACAGCCGCCGTCCCTCCGGCACCAGTGAAATGCCCCGCTGGTTGATCTCATACGGCTTGCGGTTGGTGATATCGCCGCCGCTCAACGTGATGGTCCCGGTGGCGGAGCGTACCGTTCCGGTGATCGCCCGCAACGTCGTGGTCTTGCCGACACCGTTGCGTCCCAGCAGGGCGATCGCCTCACCTTCGTGGACGATCAGCGACAGATCTTCCAGCACCACGCTGCCGGCGTATCCGGCCCGCAATTTGTCCACCACAAGGATGGGGTTGGTGGCGGCATGCGCGGCGCGATCGGCATCGGTGGGCGCCGGCGGCTGGGTGATCCGTTCGGCACCGAGATAGGCGGTGACGACATCGGGATTGGTGCCGACCTCCGCGGGATTGCCGTCGGCGATCAGCCGGCCCTGGTGCAGCACCGTGATGCGGTCGGACAGCGCCAGCACGCGGTCGATATCGTGCTCGATCAGCAGCACGGCGTGCGAATCCGCCAGTTTGCGGATCAGTGAGCCCACTACCACCCGGTCCGATTCGGCCAGTCCGGCCAGCGGTTCATCCAGCAGCAGCAGCTTGGCGTCGGTGGCCAGCGATATCGCGATCTCCAGCAGCCGCCGCTGGCCGTGCCCCAGATTGGCGCACGAATCCGCCGCCCGGTCTTCCAGCCCCACGGCCGCCAGCAGCGACCATGTACGCGCGTTCAGATCGTCATAGGCGTAGGCGTCGTGCCACAGCCCCCAGCTTCGCCTGTCCTGCGCCTGCACCGCGACGCGCACATTCTCGAACGCCGTCAGGTTGGGGAACACGCTCAGGATCTGGAAGGACCGCGACAGCCCCAGGCGGATGCGCTTATGCACCGGCAGGTTGGTGATGTCGTGGCCATCGAACATGATGCTGCCGGCGTTTGGCTGCAGGATGCCGGTGAGCATGTTGAAGAACGTCGTTTTGCCGGCGCCGTTCGGCCCGATGAAGCTGTGCAGCTTGTACGGGTAGACATGCAGGTTCAGATCCGTCGCGACGACCAGCGAGCCGAACCGCTTGCTCAGCCCGCTTACGGTCAGGATCGGCTTGCCGGGGTCCAGCTTCGCGCCGCCGGGCCGGTACGGCTCGATCGTCGCCGGGCGAGGGGGAATGGCCTTGCGGGTCAGCGTCCAGTCGCTGCGCCGCTTCAGGCGGAACACCAGCCCCTGCATGCCCTCCGGCGAGGCGAGGGCGAAAATGATCACGATCGGCGCGAAGATCAGCCACCAGCCTTCGCCGATATTGTGCCAACTGATCGCCGACAGCCGGTCCTCCAGCAGGATGAACGCGATGGCGCCCCACAACGGACCCAGGAAGTGATGCACGCCGCCCAGCACCGCCATCAGCAGCGCGTCACCGGCGTGCTGCCAACTCAGGTTATCGGCGTAGGCGCCGTTGATCATGAACGCCAGCAAACCACCCGCGTAGCCGACGACCGCGCCCATGATAATGAACGAAACGAATTTCAGCCGGAACGTGTCGTAGCCGAGGCTTTGCGTGCGCTGTTCGTTGTCGCGCAGCGCCTGCAGCGACCGGCCGAACGGCGAATGGGCGATGCGCCACAGCAGTCCCATGCCCATGCAGACGGTGATGACGGTGAACACGTGGAACGACCATGCGCTGGTGAACAGCGGCCGCGGCACGCCTTGCAGCCCGTTCTCACCGCCGGTGACATCGGTCCATTTGAACGCGATCTCGAACGCGATCTGGGAAAACGCCAGCGTCAGCAGGGAGAAATACAGGCCGCGCCGGCGCAGGATGATCAGCGCGATGATCGCGGCGAGCACGATCGAGAAAGCAACGCAGAACAGCAGCGCGACGATTTCGTTCGGTGCGCCGCGCAACATGACGAAGGCGACGGCGTAGCTGGCGCAGCCGAAGAACACCGATGCGCCGAACGGCACCAGGCCGGTGTAGCTGACCATCATGCAGACGCCGGCGCCGTACAGCGTGTAGATGGCGATCTGGGTGATCAGGGTGATCGGCGCGCCGATCAGGTGCCACAGCCCGGTCAGGGCGACCAGTACGACGAAGATCACCAGGACGGGGTGACGGATGGCGTTGCTCATTCAAAGCGCTCCCAGCGCTCACCCAGCAAGCCGCGTGGTCGCAGAATCAGCATCACGGCCATGAAGACATACATCACCGCGCCGGACGCCTGGGGGTAGAACTGGATGGTCAGGGCGATCACAACGCCGACCATCAGCCCGGCGATGACGGCGCCGGCGAACGATCCCAGCCCGCCGATGGCGACGACGACGAAGGCCGGCATGATGGCGTTGGTGGCCATCGACGGGGTGACGGTCCATAGCGGTGCGGCCATCACCCCGGCGATGCCGGAAATCGCGCAGCCGAGACCAAACACCCAGGTCAGCACGCGCGGCAGGTTGATCCCCAGCAGGCCGACCATTTCCGGGTCGCGCGATCCGGCGCGCAGGATGCGGCCGAACGGGGTCTTTTCCAGGAACAGCCACAGCAGCAACAGCAGCACCGCGGTGGCCGCCAGCATCGCCATGCGGTACTGGGTGATGAGGATCGGGCCCCAGACCAGAAAGCCGCTGAGGAACGGCGGCGGGCTGAACGGCTGGCCGATGCCGCCGTAGACCAGCCGCACCGATGCCTCGATCAGCAAGGCCAGCGCGAAGGTGACGATCAGGCTGATCAGCGGTTCCTTGTCGTACAGGCGCTGGATCAGGGTTCGTTCCACGGCCATGCCGATGATGCCGACGAAGATCGGCGCCAGAATGACCGCGGGCCAGCCGAAATACTGATACAGCGACAGGGCGAAGTAGGCGCCCAGGGTGAAGAACGAACCATGGGCGAAATTGACGATGCCCAGCAGTCCGAAAATGATCGACAGGCCGATGGCGATCAGCACATAGAGACTGCCCACGACCAGGCCACTGACGATCTGGGACATCAGGATTTCCAGCATGATGGACCGGGTCCTCCCCCCCTTATCGTTGGTGGCCAGGTCTGCCTGGCCGCTTGAAAGTGTGGGCGTGCGGCGGGCCGGCCAGGGTGCATCCCCGACCGGCCGGACCGCGTCAGCCCATCTTGCAGCCGACTTCCGCCTCGGTGCCGAACACCTTGCCCAGATCGGCGGCATCCTTCGGCAGTGCCGCCTCGACGTTGAAGTAGTCCCATTTGTCGGTGATCTTGGGTTTCACGCTGACCGCCAGGTTCTTCATCATCATCTGATGATCGAACTTGCGATAACTGTAGGAATACCCGTCGGCCGGGGCCTTCCAGGCTTCCAGCCCCTCGATGATCTTCATCGGCTCCAGCGATTTCACGGCGTCAATCGATTCGAAAAGCGAACGCGCGGTGATCCAGCCCATCCAGGCCTTGTCGGCCGCCGGCTTGCCGTATTTCTTGTCATACGATTCGGCGAATTTCTTTTCTTCCGGCGTATTGTTGGGGTTCTTGTACCACCACAGCGCGGTGAACGTGCCGGTCGCCGCCTCCGGCCCGACCGACCAGATGTCGGTGTCGCCGATGGCGATTTCCAGGAACGGGATCTTGCCGCGCATGCCCATCGCGTCCCACTGCTTCAGGAAGGTGGACAGATCGCCGGCGGACAGGCCGCCCCACACCACGTCCGGCTTCGCCTGGCGGATCTTCAGGATGAAGGAGCTGAAATCAGGCGTGTTCAGCGGCACTTCGTCGGACCCGACTTCGGTCCCGCCCGCTTCCTTCAACAGCTCACGGCCCGACCTGATGATGTCCTGGCCGAACGCATACGATGCGGTGATGAAATACCACTTCTTGCCGTGGGTCAGCGCGAACGGCGCCAGCATCCGGCATTGCACCGCAACCGGCGTATTCAGCCGGAACGTGTAGCGGTTGCAGTTCTTGCCACTGATTTCCGTCGCCGCGGCATTGTTGCACACGAAAGGTATCTTCAGTTGTGCCGCGGTCGCTTCCTCGGCCAGTGCGTTCGACGACAGCGATCCGCCGAGGATGGCGGACACCTTATTTTCCTGCACCAGCTTCTGCATGTTCTGCGTGGCCGCCTGCGGTGTCGGTTCGTCCAGCCACACCAGTTCCGCCGGCCGGCCCATGATCATGTTGTTGCGCTCCTCGAGCGCCAGGAACGAACCGTTCGCCAGGTATTCGGTCTGCGCCGCGATCTGCCCGGTCTTGGCCAGCAGCAGGCCAATCCTGATCGGATCGGCGGCGCGCGCGATGTGCGGCGCGGCCAGCGGCGCGGCGGCCAGGGCGGTGGCACCCAGTAGGGCCTTGCGGCGCGGGATCAGCAGACCGGAGTAACCAGACGACATTTTCACTTCCCCTCGTGTTATTTACAGTTGTCCAGGACGCGTTCGTTTAACGCGTCTCCTTTACGTAAGCAATTCGGATTCCAGCAGTGCATTTCGCCGTTTCGCCTGCGCCGCCATGCGTACCGACGCATTCGCCGCGCCGTATTGCTGATAGAAATCGATCCGCTGCACGATCTCGAAGAAGAACCGGTCGTCGAACGGATCGGTGTAGGCGTGCAGGAATTCGCCGGTGTCGTCGCGGTCGTACAGGATATTGTGCGCCCGCAACATCTCCAGCCGCGTGTCGTCCAGGCCCCAGCGCGCCTCGATATCCTCATAGTAATTGCCGGGGATCGGCAAAAAACGAGCGCCGCGGGCCGCAAGTTGCTCCATCGTGCGACGGATATCGGTGCTTGCCATCGCGATATGCTGCACGCCGGCGCCGGAAAATGTCGTCAGGAACCGCCCGGTCGTCGTTTCCCGGCTTTCCGAGATATTCAGCGGCAGCCTGATCTCGTGCCCCGCGCTCGTCATCGTCCGGCTTTGTATCAACCCCATCGTATCTGGGATTTCCCAAAGCTGCTCGGGGATGAAACCGAACAGTGCCCGATAGAACAGCACGAAATGATCCATCCGGCCCATCGGCAAGGCCTGGGCGATGTGATCGACCGTCGTCAGCAGGGATTCGGGTTCGGCTTCTTCGAACAGATCGAAATCGACGTCGTAGATAGTCGATCCGTCCACCGACGGTTCGACCAGGTACAGCAGTGTGCCGTCCGGTGCGCGCACCGCGGGGATCTGGCGCTCCCCGGGGCCAATCGGTTCCTGCCATGGCGGGCACAGCAGCGCCTCGGCGCGCTGCACCGCCTGTTTGGCGTCGTCGACGCGGAATGCCATCGCGCACACGGATGGGCCGTGGAACTGGAAATGTTCGGCGGCCGCGCTGTCCTGCTCGCTGTTCAGGATCATGTTGATCCGGCCCTGGCGGAACAGATCGACGGATTTGGAACGATGGCGTCCGGCGTAATGAAACCCCAGGCCGCGAAGCGTTTCGGCCAGCCGGCGGCCGGACTGTTCGTCCACCGCGAATTCGAGGAATTCCACACCGTCGAAGCGCGGGATCGCGGGCAGGGCGGTCGCGCCTGCCTCGGCTTCGACCAGCAGCAGTGACCGCAGGCCGTCGCGCGCCATCAAGCGCGCAGGGGCGGAGCGAAATTCGTCGTTGAAAATTTCCAGTGACAGCGGGCCGCGATACCCGGCACCGATCAGGTCGCGCACAAAGTCTGCGACCGGCAACTGGCCCTGGCCGGGGAAGTTTCGAAAATGGCGGCTCCACGACAGCACATCCATCGACAGTTTTGGTGCATCGGCCAGTTGCGCCAGGAAGATTTTTTCCGCTGGCACCGCCGCCAGCCCGGACAGATCGTCACCCAGTGCCAGCGTATGGAAACTATCGACGATCAGGCCGAGCGAGGGGTGCCCGGCGGCTTCCACAATCTTCCAGGCATGCCGCCATTTGCTGACGTTGCGGCCCCAGGCCAGCGCCTCGAATCCCACGCGCAGGCCCCGCTTCTGCGCCCGCTCGGCCATCTCCGCCAGATCGGCGGTGGCACGCGCGTCGTCGTCGATCGAGGCCGGCGACACATTGCTGCACACCAGCAGTAATTCCGCGCCCAACTGCTGCATCACGTCGAACTTGCGTTCCGCCCGATCCAGGTTGCGGCCCCGCTGCGCGTCCGGCATCGCTTCGAAATCACGGAACGGCTGGAAGCAGGTAATCGCCAGGCCGAGGCTCTCGGCCAGGTAGCGAACGTCCTGCGGCGATCCTTCGAACGTCAGCAGGTCATTTTCAAAGATCTCGACGCCGTCGAAGCCGATCGCTGCCGCGGCCTCCATCTTTTCGGCCAGCGTGCCGCTGATGGAGACGGTGGCGATGGATTTCAGCAGAGGCGGAAGATTGCCCACCATCAGATGTCCATGAACACCGTCTCATTGTCCCCCTGCAGCCGGATGTCCAACCGCCAGGTATCGGCTGAAACCTTTTGAGCGATCAGGGTGCGCCGCCGCGTCTCGCTGTCGATCAGCGACAGGACGGGATCGGTCTCGTTCAGCACCTCATCCTGGAAATACAGTCGTGTCGTCAGCGCTTTCAGCAGGCCCCGGGCAAAGATCGACACCGCCACGTGCGGCGCCTGCTGGGCGTTGCCCAGACCCGCCACCGGACCGGGCTTCAGCGTGGTAAACCGGAACGAACCGGCCCCGTCGGTGCGGCAGCGCCCGAACCCGGGGAAAGTGTCGGAGGACTCCGGACTGGTCTGCCAGATTTCCACCGCCGCGTCGGCGACGGTGTTGCCCCCGCCGTCGAACAGCGTGCCCGTCAGCACGATCTTCTCACCCTCGGCGCCGAACCGGGTCAGATCCGCCCAGGTGGGGTCCTCGATCAGGTGCCAGTAAGGGCCGATCGTCTGGTTTGCTGTCGCGACCAGCATCGCTCAGCCCTGTTCCGTTGGCGTGGCGTTGCGCCCGCGCAGAACGAAGTCGAACCGGTAGCCCAGCGCCCATTCGGGAGAGGTGATGTCGATGTCGAATGCCGCGATCAGGCGTTCGCGCGCGGCCTGGTCCGGCACCGACAGATACACCGGGTCCAGCGCCAGCAGCGGGTCGCCGGGGAAATACATCTGGGTGATGACGCGCTGCGCAAACCCGGTCCCGAATAGCGAGTAGTGGATGTGGTTCGGCCGCCACGCATTGTGATGGTTTCGCCAGGGGTAGGCGCCGGGTTTGATCGAGGTGAACTGGTACCACCCGTCGGCATCCGAGAACACTCGCCCGCCGCCATGGAAATGCGGGTCCAGCGGCGCGTCGTGCTGATCGCCCGGATGGTCATAGCGGCCGCCGGCGTTGGCCTGCCAGATCTCGATCATGGTATGCGGGATCGGCCGGTCGTTTTCGTCCACGACCCGGCCGCGGACGATGATCCGTTCCCCCTGCGCCTGCTTGCCGCCGACCATCGACAGATCGGCCATCGGCCCAAACTGTGCCGGCGAAAATCGCGGGCCGGTGGTTTCCGTCACCGTCTGGGGAATGCTCAAGGGCGGCTGAGTCGGATGGCGCAAATGGGTGCTACCGTAGGACGGCGTATCGTTCGCCGGCTGGCTGTCCGCCGCGATTGGCCGGAATGGCGCGGTCTCGGTCGCCTGGAATGGCGCGGTCTCGGTCGTCATGCTCCCTCCTGCTCCCCTCGGTGTCGCCCCGCACCGTTGACGTGGATTAACCAGTTAGTTACTACCGGTTACCCAGAGTGCGGCGCAAGCGGAATATGCGTTTCGGTCCCCTCGGAATCCGGGCACTATCGGACGGTTTCAAGGCCAGAGGCAATCGGGAATATCCCATGCAATCATCCTATCTGATCGGCCTGATCGGCGCCGGCATCCAGGCCTCACTGACACCCGCCATGCACATGCAGGAGGGCGAGGCGCTGGGATTCCGCCATCTGTACAAGCTGATCGACCTTACCGCTCTGGGCCTTGGCGTGGACGCACTGGCGGAGTTGCTGACGGCGGCGGAGCGCATGGGGTTCGACGGGCTGAACATCACCCATCCGTGCAAGCAACTGGTGCTGCCGCTGCTGCACGGGTTGTCGGACGATGCTCGGGCGATCGGCGCGGTGAACACCGTGGTGCTGCGGGACGGCAGGCGGATGGGGCACAACACCGACGCCTCGGGCTTTGCCACGGCGCTCCGGCGCGGGTTGCCGGATGTGCGGCTGGACCGGGTCGTGCAGTTCGGCGCCGGCGGGGCAGGGTGCGCGGTGGCCAACGCCGTCCTGGGGCTGGGCGTCGGGCAGTTGACGCTGGTCGATACGGATGCAGACCGAGCGGGCGCGCTGGCCGGAAGCCTGTGTGCTCGGTTTGGGGCGGGGCGAGCCGTGGCGTCTGGCGACGTCGAAGGGGCCGTCGCGGCGGCGGACGGGCTGATCAACGCCACGCCGCTGGGCATGGCGAAGTATCCCGGCCAGGCCGTCCCGGCGGCGTTGCTGCGCCCGGCCCACTGGGTCGCCGACATCGTCTATTTCCCGCTGGAGACCGCATTGCTGGCCAGTGCCCGAGCGACCGGATGCCGGGTGCTGAGCGGCGGCGGCATGGCGGTGTTCCAGGCGGTCGAGGCGTTCCGCCTGTTCACCGGCGCCACCCCCCAGCCCGACCGCATGCTGGCGCATTTCGCGGCAATGACCGCCGGGTGACATCTGATTGCCCGGGCGCGGGCTCGGTGGCACCATCGCTGGTCCAACGACACAAAAAAACGGGGAGCGACCATGAAATCCAGCAACGACCGTATCCTGACCAGTCACGCCGGCAGCCTGCCGCGTCCGGACTCGCTGATCGAGGCCAACCGCACCCGCTCAGCCGCCAACGAAACCGCGTTTCAGGCGCAACTGCGGGCGGCGGTCGCCGACGTGGTGGCCCGCCAGAAAGCGTTGGGCATCGATCTTCCCGGCGACGGCGAATACGGCAAGTCGATGGGCAGCCGGGTCAACTACGGCGCGTGGTGGAGCTACTCCTTCCAGCGCCTGGGTGGCCTCGAACTATCCGGCCCGGGTTTGTACGACGTGCCCCCGCGGCGGTCGGATACGGATAAGGTCGTGCTGACCAGCTTCGGCGACCGGCGCGACCGCACCCGGTTCGCCGCCGCCTACGACGACCCCGACTCCGGTATCACCACGGGACCGCGGGCACCCCACACCCCGGTCTGCGTGGGTCCGCTGACCTACACCGGTCACGCGGCGATCAAGGCCGATATCGACAACTTCAAGTCGGCGTTGACGGCGGCGGGGATCGAGGAGGGTTTCATGACATCGGTGGCGCCGGGCAGCGCCTCGCGCATCGGCAACCTCCACTACAAGACCGACGACGAATTCCTGTTCGCCTGTGCCGATGCGATGCGGGAGGAATACAAGGCGATCATCGATGCCGGGCTGATCCTGCAACTCGACGATCCCTCGATCGCCGAGAACTGGGACATGATCAACCCCGAACCGACGGTCGAGGCGTATCGGGCATTCTCCATGCGTCGGGTGGAGGCGCTGAACCACGCCATCAAGGGCCTGCCCACGGACCGGATCCGGTTCCATCTGTGCTGGGGAAGCTGGCACGGACCGCATACCACCGATATCCCCATGCGCGACATCATCGACGTGATGCTGGCGATCAACGCCGGCGCCTACTCGTTCGAGGCCGGCAATGTCCGCCACGAGCATGAATGGAGCGTGTGGCGCGACGTCAAGCTGCCCGACGGCAAGCTGATCCTGCCCGGCGTCGTCAGCCACGCGACCAACGTGGTCGAGCACCCCGACCTGGTGGCTGAACGGATCACAAGGTTTGCCAACCTGGTGGGACGCGAGCGGGTCATCGCCGCGACCGATTGCGGCCTGGGCGGCCGGGTGCACCCCGACATCGCCTGGGCCAAGCTTGCCGCGCTGGCCCAAGGTGCCGAACGAGCGAGCCGCGCACTATGGGGCCGGCCGAAAGCGGCCTAAGCGGTGGCGGTCAGGCGATGCACTCGCGCCGCCGCTGACTGCGGGAGAATCGCGTGACTGTCGAAGCACTGACCATACTGGCCGTCGTCATGGCGCTCGCCGCACTGCTGGGGGGCATCGCCGGCGGCTGGATCGGTGGCCGTCGCAAAGCCGGTGACGCCCAGGCGCTGCAAAACCTGTCGACCCTGGTCGATCAATCGGGCAAGGCAACCCGGGAGGGGATCGAGGCCCTGCGTGGTGCCCTGGCGGACGCGGAACGCGTTCTCAACGCGAAAATCGAGGACGGATTGCGCGGCGGCTTCGACCGGTTCCTGGCCAGCATCGAAACCTTCCGCGGTGACATCACGGCCGTCTCCCAGGCGATGACCAGGCTCGGAACCGAGGTTCCCGCCGTCCTGGAAACCGCCGGTGCGAAAGCCAAGGCCGAGGCGGCCGACGCCAGCCGCGTGCTGCTGACCGGGCTGACCGCCGGCCTGCACCAGCTCAGTCTTGAACAAGCAACGAAAACCGACGCCTTCGGCACCAAGATGGAGGCGTCAGGTGCCGGCGTCACAAAGGCATTGGCTGCGTTTCAGGCCGCGCTGACCGAGGGTCTGGGCCATGTCCGCGACACGGTCACCCGCATCGGTGGCGACATGACGACCACCCTGGCGGAAAACCAGGGCAAGGTTTCCAAGGCCCTGACCGACGATTTCATCAAGCTGACTGCCCATGTCGATACGAAAATCGGCGAAATGCGGGAAGGCAACGAAGCCAAGCTGCTCGAAATCCAGGGCGTGGTCGACCAGAAGTTGCAAGAGGGCATCGAAAAGCGGATGACCGAGAATTTCGCGAAAATCACCGCGCAATTCGCCGAAGTGCAGCAGGCGGTGGGGGAGGTGAAAACCGTCGCCGGCCAGGTCGGCGACCTGAAGAAACTGTTCTCCAACGTCAAGAGCCGCGGCGGGTGGGGCGAGGCGCAGGTCAAGGCCACTCTGGACGATATCCTGCCGCCGAACGCCTACGAGACCAACAAATGTGTCAACCCCGCCACGGCTGACACAGTAGAATTCGCCCTGAAACTACCGGTTCAGGGCGGCTCGCCGGTTTACCTCGCCGTAGACGCGAAATTCCCCGTCGAGGACTACACCCGTCTGCTGGAGGCGGTCGACGCTGCCGACCCGCTCGCCGAGAAAAACGCGCGCATGGCCCTGGAAACCCGCATCCGGCAGGAGGCTCGGAAAATCCAGTCCAAATACATCGCTCCGCCATACACTGTCGAATGGGCGATCCTGTATCTGCCCAGCGAGGGGATCTATGCCGAGGTCACCCGCAACGGCGGTCTGCTGGAGGCCATCCACCGCGACCATCGCGTCGTCATCATGGGGCCGTCGATGCTGGCGGTCATGCTGCGAACGATCCAACTTGGCCATTACACGCTGGCGATCAGCCAAAAGGCGGAGGTGATCGGTCAGATACTGGGCGCGGTGAAACACGAGATGGTGGATTTCGGCAACCAGTTTCGTCTGCTGGAAAAGAACGTCCAGGCCCTGGGCAACAACATCAAGAAGGGCCGCACGCGCGCGGGCGTCATCACTCGGAAGCTGCAGGGCGTCGCCGCCCTGGAAGGTCCGGCGGCGGCCGAGGTGCTGGAACTGCCGGAGGAGGCGGACGACCTGGGCACGGAAGACGAAGCGGAGCTTGGGAATGCGTAGCTCCGCACACCGGGCCTGACTGATTGAACGGCGGGCCGCGTTCGGCCCAAAGCAGTTA
>DATAZJ010000025.1:0-12256 GCA_036272115.1 Rhodopila sp.
GGCGGCCGCTGGTCCAGCAGCCCCACTCCTCCGGCGTGTGCCAGCCGGTGCGCAGGATTTCGTCCAGCGGGTCGGGGCGCGCCAGACGCAGGACAATGCCGGGTTCGTGGTAGACCGGAACGAACGGGATAAGCGTGATGCGGCGCAGGCCGATGCCGAGTTCCCGGTCGTCGGCCCCGGTGCCGGCGCGGGCCGCACAAAATGTTTCCGGGACCGATAGCAGCAACTGCAATTCGGTGCGTCCGGTGGTGGTCCGGGGCGGCAGGTCCCAGGTGTTGCGGCCGTTGACGGGGATGACCGCCGGCAACGCCGCACCGTTCACCGACAGGGTCAGCGGCGGATTGGCCGATTGCGGCAAAAGGTCCAGCTCCAGGCGAATCGAGTCCGGCACCGGCTGTTGCAGGGTCAGGCGCAGCGCGGCGGTGGTCCGCCGGCTCCAGCAGCCCCAGGGTTCGGGACCGTGCCAGCCGGCCAGCAGCACCTGGCGGGGCATCGCGTCGGCCCTGACCGGCATCGGGACGCCGGGCTCGCACAAGGTGGGCTGGCGCGACAGCAGCCGCACCGAGGTGACGCCGATCCCCAGAATGCGGTCGTCCACGGAATCGCCGGCGGCGGCGGGGCGCGTGGTGTCGCCGGCATGCAGCGACACCAGGAAGCTGCTTTTTCCCGTCGTCAGTTCGGGTGGGATGTCCCACAGGTTGGCGCCGGGCACCGGATCGATCAACGGCAGCATCGTGCCGTCCCAGCCGATGCGCAGGTTGGCGCCGCTCGCGGACGGCACGATCACCAGTTCCAGGGTCAACGGCTCGCCTGCCGGTTCGCCGAGGGTGATCCGCAGCGAGGCGTCGGCGCCATCGGTCCAGCGGCCCCAGGGTTCCGGGTCGTGCCAGCCCGCCAGCAGGACCTCGGCGCCGCGTGCGCCCTCGGACACCGGAAACGCCACTTCGAGCTGGAACCGGTATGGCGCCGCCTCGGTCGGTGGTGTGGGGCCGAGCAGCCTCGACCAACGCTCCAGCCGCTTGCGAACCGCCGGACCGGAGGGGCGTGGCACCGACATTGCCGCGGCGGCGTAATCGGACGCGCGGCTGGTGGCGTCGCGCAGTCGGCGCACCGCCTGCCGCCGCTCCGCCAGGCGGTCCGGCGACCCGACCAGGTCGCGGATATCGGCCGCGAGCGCGGCGGCGTCATCGTACGCCGGCAGCATGGCCGCCGCCGAGGGGTCCAGGCCGCGCAGACCGGCCCGGGTCGTGGCGAGCGGATGGCCGGCGGCCAGCGCGGTCAGCAGTTTCGCCGAGACGCCGGCCCAGGCGAGGTCCGCCACCACGGTCAGGCGGCACCAGGTCCGGATGGTGTCCAAATCTTCGACGAACCCCATGATATGCACCAACGGCGACCCGCGAGCCGTGTCCCGGACATGCGGACCGGCTCGGCCGGCGATCGCGACGCTGATCCCCAGCGCCTCCAGATGCGGGCGCCAGACCTGTTCGAGGAACCATCGCAGGGAGGCGACGTTCATCGCGTCCTCGGCGGCGGTCAGCAGCAGGTCGAAGTGGGGGACGGCGTTTTCGGGGACGGGGGTGGCCGTCGCATCGGGCGGGATGGTGACGGCGCGCCGGCATTGCGGGGCAAGGTGGGCCGTTTCGGCCTGGCTGGCGAAACCACAGATATCGGCGATGGCCAGCATCTGTGCCTGCACGCGGGTGGCGGTGGTGCCGAACAGCGTCGCCACGGCCTTGTCGTAGCCGCGGCTGATCGAGGATTGGTGGATGATCGCGCCGCGATCTTCTTGCAACGACAACAACAGCCGGGCGCCGGGGGCGAAGGTCAGGGCGGGACCCAGGCATTCCAGGCGGTTGGCGATCACGCATTCGGCCTTCGCGACGGCCCGCGTCACGGTGCGGTCGCGCATGCGGACCGTGGCGCTGGCGGTCAGCATGTCCCGCCAGACCGTGCCGACATCGGCGGTCGGCAGGCGGAACGGTGCGCCGTCCGGTACGGCGAGGATATCGATATGGGCGCCGGCGCGGACGCCGTTCTCCGCGATGACGTGACCCAGCCGGGACCACAATGTCGCACCATGGCGAACCTGGGCATCGGCGAAGACGCGGATGGTCAGTAAACCGGCATGCACCAGGCTTTCGACCTGGTTCTCGAACACGATCGAGCTGCCGCAGCGGCCCCATATGGGCTGCAACTGGACGGCGATTACCTGTCCGGCGGTGGCGCCGGAGGTCAGGATCGGCGGGTCGGCGGTCGCGGGCTGGTCCAGCGGGGCGACCGGCAGGCCGATCAGGGCGGAGAGTGTGGGGTGATCGTCGGCCTCGGTCAGGAAGACGCAGCGTGCGAACGGCCAGGCGGAGCGGAAGCGGTCCGCGAAACCGGCCGCCAAGGGTTGCCCGGCCATGACCGCCGACAGGATGACGACGGAAAGGCCCGGCAGCGCCGCCTGGCCGTCCAGCACCTGGAGCAGGCGCAGCCGGAAGAAACTGTCCAGATCGCCCGGCCAGATGTCGGGGAACAGGACGATCGCGGCGTCCTTGACCCTGTCGTGCAGGTCCGTGACGGCATCGGTCAGGTCATCGTGCGGGTTCACCGGCGGCAGGGAGGCGACCACGGGCGCGCCGAAGCGCCGCGTCACGCTGTCGAGCAGATGCGGCGGAAGCAACGCCTGTCGGCTGATCGGCTGCACGCGTCCCCGCCGGTGTTGGGCCGGCGTCTTGCCAGCGTATGGGGGGCAGCCTCGCAAAGCCCTATGCGGGAGGCCCGTCGGCACGATAATCAACGGCGCCGGAAGCCGGGTCAATTGAATCCCCGAGGAGGAACCGCATGCCGTACGACCAAGCGCTCGACCGTCCCCGTAGCGGGTCCGACTGGATTGCGCCCGATTGCGCCGGGATGGATTTCCATGCCGCCGATCCGGGGCTGCGCGATCTGCTGGCGATCTACCTGCCGGCGGACGTGCTGGCGCACCTGACGCCGCATTACCAGCGGCTGGGGCGGCTCGCCGGCGGCCGGCTGGACGAACTGGCCCGCACCGCCGACCGCCATCCGCCGGTGCTGCATGCGCGCGACCGGTTCGGCCGCGACCAGGACTGGATCGAATATCACCCCGCCTACCGGGAGATGGAGCAGATCGCGTTCGGCGACTTCCAGTTCCACGCGATGTCGCATCGCGGCGGCATGCTGGGCATGGATCGCCCGCTGCCGCCTGTGGCCAAATACGCGTTCCAGTACCTGTTCGTGCAGGGCGAGTTCGGCCTGATGTGCCCGATCAGCGTGACCGACACGTCGATCCACCTGATCCGCAAGTTCGGCAGCAATTCGTTGCAGGACTACCTGCTGCCGAAGATGCTGTCGGCCGACCTTTCCACGATGTGGAAAGGCACCCAGTTCATGACCGAAAAGGCCGGCGGATCGGATGTCGGCGCGATCGAGACGGTTGCCCGGGAGCAGGACGGAGTCTGGCGGCTATACGGGGACAAGTGGTTCTGTTCCCACACCGACGCCGACGTCGCGCTGATGCTGGCGAGGCCGGAGGGCGCGGTCGCCGGCACGCGGGGCCTGGCGCTGTTCGCGCTGCCTCGGCGCACCCGGGACGGGTCCCGCAACGCCTATCGGATCGCGCGGCTGAAGGACAAGCTGGGCACGAAATCCATGGCGAGCGGGGAAATCCTGCTGGAGGGGGCCGAGGCGTATCTGGTCGGCCAGCCGGGGCAGGGGCTGAAGCAGATGATGGAGCAGGTGAACCTGTCGCGCCTGTCGCACGGGGTGCGCGCGGCGGCGATGATGCGGCGATGTGTCAACGAGGCTTTGGCGGCGTCGCGCGGGCGGGTGGCGTTTGGGCGGACGGTGGCGGATTTCCCGCTGATGCGGCGGCAGTTGATGAAGATGCTGGTGCCGGCCGAACAGGCCTTGTCGATGGCGCTCTGCACCGCCGACGCGCTGGGCCGCGGCGCTCGGGAGGAACTGCGCATACTGACCGGGCTGCTGAAGCTGCGGGCCTGCCGCGACAACGTGATCGTGGCGACGGCGGCGATGGAGGCGCGCGGCGGCAACGGCTACATTGAGGATTGGGTCAATCCCCGGCTGATCCGCGACGCGCAGGTCGGGTTGCTGTGGGAGGGCACCAGCAACATCAACGCCCTGGATGTGATCCAGCGGGCAGTCGGCAAGGCCGGCGCACACCGCGCGCTGCAGGCGATGCTGCGGGAACGGCTGGCGGCGGCGTCCGCATTGCCGGCGGAATTCAAGGCAGCACTTGGCGAGGCGCTGGATCGGGCGATGGCGCTGGCCGAACGGGTGGCCGGAGACGGCCGCGAGACACTGGCCCGCCAGGCGGCGACGGCGCTGTACGATGTGGCAAGCGCGGTCCTGCTGGCCTGGGAGGGATCACGTCCCGGGGCAGATGCCAGGCGGGTCCTGGTCGCTCGTTTCGTGCTGGCACACCGGCTGTCGCCGGCCGATCCGCTGGCGCCGGAGGAAGCGGCGTGGGAGCGGCCGGCGACCGATGCGCTGCTGGGCGAACGGCGATTCGCCCTGCAGGAGGCCGCCGCGCTGCTGGTGTAATCGGCCTCTCAAGATTCCGCCCCTCCCGGCGCGATCGTTCCACCGGGCGGCAAGAAGACCTATGCCGCCGCGCGTGCCGGGCCGCTGCCGTTTACCGGATACCGCGTGGTGCCGGCCAGATGCAGCACCACCTCCATCGCGCCGGTAAAGCGCGTGAATGCCTCGATCGGAAGCGCCGCATACCCGTCTGTCCAGCGCAGATTTCCCGCGGCTTCGTACGGGTGAAATCCGTCGGTCAGCCTGGCATCCTCCGCCGGCACCACGTCAAACTTTGTGCCCTGGCGCACCGCGATCCGCCGCAACGCCACACCGAGCGATCGGGAATCCCGCGCGAGCCCCTGCTCGGCCGGCACCACTTCGCGAGAGGCGACGTAAACCCGCTCCGGTCGGCGGGATAGACGGAACACCTGCACCATTCCGTCGCTTTCCACCGCATCCATGCGCTGTCCATCAACGACCAGATGCACATCCGCATCATCAGTCATTGGGGGCAGGGCGCGCGGTCCGGCGCGGTCCAGCAGCCGGCGCCACACCGCGTCCACCACGGCACCACCCGTGAGCACCGGGGCGTATGGCGCCTGTGGGGGCAGGTCCCATCCCGAACGGGCGTTCTGGAACAGCCAGCGGTTGCCGTCGTCCCGAAAACTCTCGGCCGGCGCGCCGTTGGCCAGCAGCACGTCGTGGCTGTCCAGTTCGACGTGAAAGATTTCCACTTCCTGCGCCCGGTCGTCCCACAGGATCGTCCTGTGGTTGACCAGGAACTCCACCGGGATCAGCACGCCACCCAGGTAGAGCCCGTGCGCCTTGGTCATCCGCAGATCCTGGTTCGGCACATTGTCGGCCAGCGCGCCCTTGCGCACGATCACCGGCGTCGCGGCGCTGCGTCGCCCGGCTGTGGCCAGCACCTTGCCCTTGCCGATCCAAACGATGCGGCGAGCCGCACCGCCCGCCGTGATCGCCATGTCGCCGGGCATCAGCTTTTCGATCGCCCGCTCACCGTCAGGCGTCGCGATCTGCGTGCCGCGAAGAAAGCAAACCACCGTCCCGTTGGTATGACCGAAGATCTGATCGGTCGCGCTGGTCGAACCGACCGCTTCGCGCGCCACGACCGCCACGCCGGAATAGGGGCCACTGGCAATAAGGTAGCCCAGGCCTGAAATCGTGCCGCCGCCCGGTGTGTCGCTGCCGTAGCTCGTCAGCGCCACGCCGCTCTGCAGCAGCGTGCCGGTATTGTCGTAGATGTCGCCGGTAAGCTGCGTGCCCGCGGGGCTGCCGCCGGAGGTGACCAGGAATCCGCCGCTCGCCAGTGCGTAGACGCCGAAATTTGTGGCCACCTGGCTGTGGAGCGCCTGATCCTGCCTGATGAACGTTCCGCTTGGCGTCAGAATCGCGAAGACGTATTGGCTCGATGTGCTGATCCGGTACCCAATGACGAAATTCCCATCCGACAACGTCGCGACGCTGTCCACGGCAGAGCCGGAGTCCGGCGTGGCGGAGAGCTGGTGGCTGGTCCCGATCGCCGTGCCGGTCTCATCGAACAGCGTATAGTAGTAGTGATTGTCCACGCTGCCGCTGGTTCCGTAGGCAGTGTAGACCACCAGCGTCGTGGTCCCCGACGAGGCGGCGATATGGCTGTATTCCGCACCGCCCGGATCGCCTGACACCGAATCGATTGAGATCTGATTGGTGACCGCCGTGCCGTCCGGCTTGAAGATCCGCAGGCTGTAGCTGGTTCCGTTCTCGGCCCATACGATAGAAAAATTGCCATCGGCTAAAAGTGATAATTTCTGGAAGCGATTAAGATCGCCGGTGGTATGGACCGAATCGACCTCGGTCGTCGCGGTGATTGCGACGCCCGATGAATTATAGACCCGGAAATACAAATTGGTGGGCTCGCCGACGCCCCCGGTACTATCGGACCACGAGAGCACAAAATCGCCATTCCCCAAGGGCAGAATGCTTGCGGTCTCAGCCGTATCCCCGGTGTCGACCGCGCTGGATCCGCTATAGGTAAGGTCGCTTGTGATATCGCGCTGGCTGACCGCCGTGCCATCCTCGGTCACGATCGTCATCACCATGTCATACGGGCCGCTGGAAGCGGTATTGTCCTGGGTAATCACGACCCGATAGTTATTGCTGAGTATCGCAAACGCCTTGGTGGCCGGCCGCGTCCCGATCCCCGTGATCGTGATTGTCGGATCGTTGGTGAGTGACATGGGCTAATCCTGAACTGTGAAACACGTGGAAGGAACGCAATGACCTCGTGCGCTCAATCCATGTGTGTGTGCTTCACAGAAACCATAACGGAGAGTTCCGTCAACCCGCGGTCGAAATTATGTCGCTATGCGACGGGGGCGCGGTTTCTCGGCCAGTTCGTTGCAAAGGCATCTACTGCGCACAGGCTGATCCGGCCACACCGCCGCAACCTGCTCCCCGTCGTGATTCGGGAAACGGGCTGCGATGACGCGGCACTCCGGGCGGCGCTTGCCGAGATGACCCGGGCTGATCTCGCGACGTTCAGCACGCCGGCGGCGATCAAGCCGTTCCCATGGCTGACGGCCTGGTCTCAGGCCAGGAGGCAGGCTTCCTCGAAGGGCAGGCGGGGGGAGCGGTTGAAGACGCCGGCGGGGTCGCCGTGGCCGATATTGACCAGGAAATTCGACCGCCAGCCGTTGTCGGCGAAGAACGCCGCGTCGACCTTGGCATTGTCGAAGCCCGACATCGCACCGGTATCCAGGCCCAAGGACCGAGCGGCGATCATCAGGTAGGCGCCTTGCAGGGTGCCGTTGCGGAAGGCGGTGGTCGCCGCCAGCGAGTCGTTGCTGGTGAACCAGTTGATCGCATCCGGGTTGTGCGGAAACAGCGTCGGCAGCTTCTCGAAGAATTTCGGGTCGTAGGCGACGATCGCGGTGACCGGCGCGGCCATGGTCTTCGCCGTGTTGCCGGCCGACAGCGCCGGGGCCAGTTTCTCCTTGCCTTCCTTGGTGCGGATGAACACGAAGCGCGCCGGCGAACTGTTGGCGGAGGTCGGGCCGAACTTCAGGATGTCGTACAGTTCGTGCAGTGTCTCATCGGAGACCGCCGTGTCGTGCCATTGGTTGTGGGTGCGGGCTTCCTTGAACAGCAGGTCGAGACCGGCGGTGTCGATCGTCATAGGCTACTCCTGAACATGATGCGGCGCAGCGTGGAAGATGCGCCCGTGGTGGTCAACCGGGCGGCGTCAACCGCGATCGGCAGGCCACTGAAAACAAAAAGCCGGACAAAACTGCGACGTATCGCGCTTCCGTGATGCGCGATACTAGAATTCGACCTGCTCCACGGCGACGACTTCCGGCACGTAGTGCTTCAGCATGTTCTCGATGCCGTGCTTGAGCGTGGCGCTGGAGGACGGGCAGCCGGAGCACGATCCCTGCATGTGCAGGCGGACGACGCCCTGGCGGTAGCCGCGGAACACGATGTCGCCGCCGTCACTGGCGACCGCCGGGCGGACGCGAGTGTCGAGCAGTTCCTTGATCTGGTCCACGACCTCACGGTCGGCTTCATCGACGTCTTCCTCATCGAAGTCGGTCTCGCCGTCCTCGATCACCGGCAGGCCGGCGACGAAATGGTCCATGATGACGCCCAGCACCTGCGGCTTCAGCGCCTGCCACGAAATCTCATCGTTCTTGGTGACGGAGACGAAGTCGCCGCCGAGGAAAACGCGCGCGACGCCCGGCAGGGCGAACAGCCCGGTGGCCAGCGGGCTGCGGACGGCGCTGACGGCGGAGGCGAAATCGGCGGTCGACAGCCCCATCACGTCGCGTCCCGGCAGGAACTTCAGGGTGGCGGGGTTCGGAGTGCCCTCGGTTTCGATGAACATGGCGATGCCTGTGCTGTTCTGGTGATGCTTAATCCGGACCCACGCGGTCCGGTCTTCTGCGCCGATACATCGGGCCAAACCGGGGGTCTGACAAGGGGTGACGGTCGCGGAACCGCCTAATCGGCGGCGACCGAAACCCCACCGAGACGCGCCGCGTCGGCGTAGGCTCGGACGGCGGTGCCGAATTGCTCGAAAATCGCCCGGGAGAGCGTGTCGGTGCGCCAGTCGTATTCCGGGTGCCACTGTATGCCGACGGCATAGCCGATCGCCGGCCCGGCTTCGCTGGCGGCGACTCGGACCGCTTCGACCAGGCCGTCCGGCGCGGTGCCCTCGACGACCAGGCCGGGCGCCAGCTTGTCGATGCCCTGGTTGTGCAGGGAGTTCACCGCGATCTCCGTCGCGCCGGCGAGGCGGTGCAGCCAGCCGCCGGGCGTCACCCGGATCGCGTGCGCCTTGCTTTGGCGGATACGAGCGGAGGGCTGCATCGGGGTCGAATGATCCATGCGGTCGGGCAGGTCCTGGATGCGCTGGTGCAGCGATCCGCCCAGCGCCACGTTCAGTTCCTGGAAGCCGCGGCAGATTGCCAGCAAGGGCACACCGCGGGCGACGGCGGCGCGGATCAGCGGCAGGGTGATGCCGTCGCGGGCAGGGTCTTCCGGCGTGCCCTCGGCGTGCGGCGGGCCGTCATACAATTCGGGTTGCACGTTGGAGCGGCTGCCGGTGAGGACGATGCCGTCCAGCCGGTCCAGCAGGGTCTCGATATCGGCCATCGGGCCGTTGGCGGGCAGCAGCACCGGAACGGCGCCGATCACCTCATCGGTCGCGCGCACATACGTGTCGGAGGCCGCATGGTTCGGCATGCCGAAGATGCCAAACTGCTTGGTGCAGCAACTGATGCCGATCATCGGCTTGACGACGCGGGGGGACCTCATGTCAAGGAAGATCATCCCCCAGTTTGATGGCAAAAAGAAGACTTTTCCGTCCCGGTGGGCACATGCCCGTCATGCGCCCCGACATTTGTCCCGTCAGGCAACTGCGAGGCTCAGCCCTTTTTTTCCGACGGCACGTACACCTGCTCGAACAATTGCGGGTCGAACGTGCCGCCGGTCTGCATGTTGGACAGGGTGACGTGGGTTTCCCGCCGCTGGGCGTCCACCACCGTCCATTGCCGCAGGGTCAGCGGCGGATCGGTGAAAATCAGCGTCAGGGCTCCGTCGCCCGGGCTGGCGGTGCGCACCAGGGTCAACTGGATCTGGCCGGGCAGATGCTGGATGTCGGTCACCGTCACCCCGCCCGACAGCGTCACGTGATCGGCCAGCAAAATGCCCAGCGGCGTGCGGCTGAGGGGCAGGCGGCTGGTTTGCCCCAGGGACGAATCGTGGAAAATCAACTGGCCATACGACGCGATCAGCAGGAACGGCGCGGGCGGATCGTATTGGAAACGCATGCGGCCCGGTCGTTCGAGCCAGGCGGTTCCCTCGGAAATGCCGCCGTTCGGGGCGACCTGGAGGAAATGCGCCTTGAGCGTTCTGATGCCGTTCAGATAGGCCTCGATTCGCCCGATGTCGGCCTGATCCTGGGCGGATACGGCAACAGCTGGCGGGGCAACAGCAGGCGGGGCCGCTCGGGCCATCTGGCCTAAGGGGAGGAGCGCGGCGGACAGCAGCAGGGAGCGGCGGAGGGGCATGCGGCGGGATGTGGCGTGTTCGTCGACGCTTTGCAAATGCCGCGTGCGACCGTCGTGGGCGATCGTCGTGGGCGACCGTCCTGGGCGACGGTTTTGTGCGACTGGCCGGCGCGACTCGGGCGGCGGGTTTATTCGGCCGCCATCGGCACCGCATCCGCCCACAACTCCGGGGCCAGTTCCTCCTTGCGGTTCGGGAAGAACAGCGCGCAACCCAGCGTCACGATCGAGAACGCCGACAGCACCATGGTCGCCGCCGCCACGCTACCAGTCCGCTCATACAACGTAGACACCACCGGCGCCGCCGCCGCTGCCCCCAGGAAGCCGACGAAAAACCGCACCGAATAAATCCGCGCCCGCAGCGCCGGAGAAATATACCGCGCCGCCATCGTCTCATTCACCGTCACCTGGCCGAAGATCGACGCCGCCACCGCGCCGGCCAGCGGCAGCACCAGCCAGCCCTGGGCAAAGGACAGTGCCAGCATCGCCGGGGCCAGCACGATGCTGACCGGCAGGAACACCTTCTTCAGCGTGTTGCGATCGATCATCCGTCCGACGGAGAACTGGGTCAGCGCGCCGCACAGCGTCACCAGGAAGGCGGCGAGCCCGACCAGCGGCAGCAAGGTGGCGTTATCGGCAAGCCGTTCCTGCATCAGCTTGGGCAGCAGGATGGTAAAGGCGTTGAACACCAGGCCGGACGACATCGCGATCAGCATCAGCACGACCACCGCCCGGCGCACCAGATGGCGGGGGATCGGCGGGAACGGACGAGCGTTGGCATGGGCGCTGACATGCGCCAGCGGCGTCCGCATCCAGAACAGTCCGGCGATCACGCACAGCAGGCCAGGGGCGACAAAGGCCGCGCGCCAGCCGATCTCATTGGCCAGGAAGGCGGTGACGACCGGGGCCAGGGCGACGCCCAGGTTGCCGAACACGCCGTTCACGCCGATCGACCGGCCGGGTTTGTCGCCCGCGGCCTCCACCAGCATGGTCGTGCCGATCGGGTGGTAGATGGCGGCGAAACCGCCCGAACAGGCCAGTGCCACGGCGAGCATCGCCGGGGAATGGACCAGGCCGGCGGCGACCAGGCTGAGGCCGGTGCCCAGGAAGAACACAGTCATCAGCGTCTTGCGGCCGAAGCGTTGCACCAGCCAGCCCTGCGGCAGCGACAGCAGGCCGTAGAACACGAACCCGCCGGTGGCGAGCGCGAGAATAGGCCCGTACGACTCGCCGAACGGGCCGCCGGGGACGGCCATGGCGAGCACCGCGGTGGGCAGGATCAGCAGGCTGTAATGGGTGATCGTGTGGGCGGTGTTGATAAACACGATCTGCCGGGCGGCTGGGGTCATGATCCGTATTCCCTTTGTATTACGGAAAATATAGGATGTCGTTATGGCGATGTCTGGCCAAACTCTGTCGCGTACCGGCCAAAGCCGGCTGCAACCGTTCGAGCAGGCGCCTCGGCCGATGGTCGGGTATTCCAACGACTACGCCGCGGGGCATGAGACGGGGCTGCACCGCCACCCCCGAGCGCAACTGCTGTTTGCCGCCGCCGGGGTGCTGCGCGTCACCACTGAGGCAGCCTTGTTCACCGTGCCGCCGGGCACGGGCCTGTGGGTGCCGGCCGATGCGCTGCACGGGGTGCGGATGGACGGCGAGGTACGGATGCGCTCGCTGTTTCTGCGCGCCGATGCCGCGGCGTCCGGTCCGGCGGCGGCGACGGTGATCGCCGTGTCACCGCTGCTGCGCGAACTGATCCTGACGGTGTGTGGGGAGCCGGTGGTGTGGGACGCGCGCGGGCCGATCCGGCTGGTGGCGGCGCTGGTGCTGCATGAGATCCGGCGGGCGGGGACCCGGCCGTTGTCGCTGCCGGCGTGCCGCGACCCCCGGCTGGTGCGGGTGGCGGCGGCGCTGATCGCCGATCCGGCGGATGCGCGGGATCTGGAGGCGTTCGCCTCGGTGGCTGGGGCGTCGGTGCGGACGCTGGTCCGGCTGTTCCGGACGGAGACGGGGATGAGCTTCCAGCAGTGGCGGCGGCAGTTGCGGATGACGGAGGCTTTGGCGCGTATTGCGCAAGGCGAGGCGCCGGGGCGGGTGGCGGCTTCGGTGGGTTATGCGAGCGTGCCGGCGTTTGGGGCGGCGTTCCG
>DATAZJ010000026.1:0-10253 GCA_036272115.1 Rhodopila sp.
GTGTTGGCCGACCTGACCGTGCGGCCGCTGCGGATTCAGCGTGTGCCGCGATGAAGCGCCGTCGTCTGACCCCGCTGTTTCTGCTGCTGATGATGGCCACCTGCGCCAGGGAAGACATGTTCGATCAGCAGAAAGAAGCGCCGTGGACCCGTTCGGCATTCTTCCGCGACCACATGACCATGCGGCATCCGGTGGCGGGGACGGTCGCGCGCAATGCGCCCGACGCGCCGGTGCCGCAGCCGGCGGTCATAACCGAGGCGATGCTGGTGCGTGGGCAGCAGCGCTTCGGCATCGACTGCGTTCCGTGTCACGGACAGGCCGGGGACGGTCGCGGCATGGTCGTGGAGCGCGGTTTCCCCCGTCCGCCGTCGTTGTTCAGCGACGAGTTGATCAAGGCCAAGGCGCAGCATTTCTACGACGTGATCACCCATGGCCACGGGGTGATGTACAGCTACGCCGACCGGGTGTCGCCGGCCGACCGGTGGGCGATCATCGCGTATATCCGCGCTTTGCAGCGCAGCCAGCGGGCGCAAGTCGCCGGCCTGCCGGCGCGGGACAAACAGGCCTTGCAGGCGGCCGAGCCATGAAGCGCGCCAGCCTTCTGTTGATCGTCACGGGCGTGGCGCTGTTGGTCGTGGCCTCGCTGCTGGGCCGGCTCGCGGCGCTGATGCCGTCCTATTTGGCGGACTGGTTGTTCTGGTCGGCACTGCCGGTGGGTGCGCTGCCCGTAGTGATGCTGCTGGATCTGGCTGGACCCTGGGCCGGACCTTGGGCGGGCTTCGGACTGGAGCAGGCGTTGCGGCGCTTGTTGTGGCTGATGCCGGTGGCCGCCGTGCTGATGATCCCGGTGCTTGTCTGGCCGAATCCGTTGTTCGGCTGGGCCGCCGGCCATGGCTTCGGCACGCCATTCGGGCGTATCTGGATGGGGCATGCGGCCATCGCGATCCGCAGTATCGTCTATTTCGCGGTGTGGACCGTGCTGGCGTCGTTGTTCGTCCGGCCGCCGTCACTTTACGCGGTGAAGCGCCGGCGTGGGCTCGCTGTCCTGGGTCTGCTCGCCTATCTGGTCACCGCGACGCTGGCGTCGGTGGACTGGGCGATGACCACGGAGCCGGACTGGTTTTCCGCCGAGTACGGATTGCTGTTTATCACCGGACAGGTCGTCATCGCGATCAGCGTTGCGCTTCTGCTGGCCGGTCCGGCGCAGCGGATGGTGGCGCCGCGGGCCGCGGGATCGGTCCTGCTGCTGGCCGTGGCGGTGTGGCTTTTCCTGCAGTTCATGCAGTTCCTGGTGATCTGGTCGGCGGACAAGCCGTCCGACATTGGTTGGTATCTGCACCGGTCCAATGCCGGCGCTGTCATCGTGGTGGGGATTGCGGTGCTGATCATCGTCGCGGTTCCACTGGCGCTGCTGCTGGCGCCGCGTGGACGGCGCCATCCCGCCGCCATTCCGGCCATGGCGCTGGCGGTGCTGTGTGGACAGGCGTTGGGGATGCTGTGGCTGATTACGCCGTCGATCCGGCACGTTTTCATACTGTCGGGCATGGATCTGCTGTCGTTTGCCGGTATCGGCGGGGTGATGGTTGGGCTGTGCCTGTTGACCCGCCCGGCCGCCATGCCGGCGGAAGTGATTTCGCGTCATGGTTGAGCGGAAGCGCCGCCTCGGAGGTTGGCGCACCATCCGGCGCGTGCTGGCCCTGGGGGGACTGGCCGCCGCCGCGGTCGCCTTGATCAGGCAGGTGCCCGCCCCTGTCACCGCAACGGGAAAGCCCGGGATACCGCCGAGCCGTCAGGCGCTTGAGTCCGGCTTCGAGGTCAAGGACATCGATGAGCGCAGCGTCGTCTATATACTGGGGGCCGTCGCCGCCACCACGGCGCTGGCGATCGGCATCGTGGCCGTCATGATCTGGCACGTCGATAGCGCGCGGACCAGGTCCTTCGCGGGCCTGTCGCAACAACAGACGGCACAGAGCGTGCCGCCGGCGCCGCATCTGCAGATCAATGCCTTCGCCGACCTGGCTCGGCAGCGGGTTCGGGAAAGCCGGCTGCTGCACAGCTATGGCTGGACCAGCGCGGACCATGGCACCGCCCGTATCCCGATCGACCGGTCAATGGCGCTGACGGTCGGCCAGAGCCTGGATGCGCCGCCGTGGTGAACCATTATCTTCCGCATTTTCCGCCGCAGCTTTGGCCACCCGCCGCATCTGCCATGGCCGGGGAAATAGATACGATCTTCGCCCTGTGGTGCGTGGTGCTGTTCCTGCTGGTGGCGCCGGTATTCGTGTTCATGACCTGGTGCGTCATCAAGTACCGTGCCGGGCGCGATGTGGACCGAACCCACCGCGAGGCGCGCAACACGGCTGTCGAGCTGTCGTGGACGATTATTCCGCTGTTGATCTCACTGGTGTTCTTTTTCTGGGCCGGCGGCATTTATCTGGACCAGCAGTCGGCACCGCCCGACGCCATGGTGATTACCGCGATCGGGCGCCAGTGGATGTGGAAATTCCAGCACCCGGGTGGACAGTGGGAGATCAACGACCTGCATGTGCCGGTCGGCCAGTCGATCCGCATAAACATCCAATCGCAGGACGTCATCCACTCCTTGTACATTCCAGCGCTGCGTATCCAGCAGGAGGCGGTGCCGGGGCGCACCACGATGCTGTGGTTCAAGGCCGACCGGGTCGGCGCCTACCGGCTGTTCTGTTCCGAGCTTTGTGGGGTGGACCATGCGCTGATGGCGGGGACGCTCTACGTAATGTCGCCCGCCGACTATCAGAACTGGCTGCGCCAATCCGGCGCGAGCCAGACGCTGGTGGCCGGCGGCAAGCGGTTGTTCGACAGCTATGGCTGCAGCGGCTGTCACGTGAACTCCGATACGGTGCGTGCGCCGCCGCTGGCCGGTTTGCTCGGCAGCACCGTGCCGCTGCGGGACGGCGGGACGGTGGTGGCGGATGACGCCTACATCCGCGACAGCATCCTGCAACCCGGCAAGCGGGTGGTCGCCGGCTACAAGCCGGTGATGCCGAGCTTCGAAGGGGCGGTTTCGCAGGCGGACCTGGGAGAACTGGTCGCCTACATCAAGTCATTGGGACAGGAAAACGAGCGCATGCCATGAACCCGAGTGACGCCGCGCTGCGCGATCTGCGCGTTCCGGCCCCGGTGCTGGCGGTGCCGGACGACTACCTGCATGTGGAGCAGACGCTCGGTTCTTGGATCCTCACGACCGATCACAAGCGGATCGGCATACTCTACCTGGTGTCGATCACCGGATTCTTCGTGCTGGGCGCCATCGCCGCGGGCCTGATCCGGCTGGCGCTGATCGTGCCTGACGGATCGATCCTGTCGAACGACGTGTACAACCGCGTGTTCACGCTACATGGCGTGATCATGGTGTGGTTCTTCCTGGTGCCCTCGATCCCGAACACCCTGGGGAATTTCCTGCTGCCGCTGATGATCGGCGCCAAGGACGTCGCGTTCCCCAGGCTGAACCTGCTAAGCTGGTATATCTTCGTCATCGCGTCCTTGTTCACCGTGTTCGTGATGATCTGGGGCGGTGTGGACACGGGGTGGACGTTTTACACCCCGCTGAGCACCCAATATTCAAATTCCTATGTGCTGACAGCGGTGTTTGGGATCATCGTGGTCGGATTCTCATCGATCCTGACCGGGATGAACTTCATGGTCACGGTGCATAAGCTGCGCGCACCCGGCATGACGTGGTTCCGGCTGCCATTGTTCGTTTGGTCGCTGTATGCCACCAGCCTGATCCTGGTGCTGGCGACACCGGTGCTGACCATCGCGCTGATCCTGCTTTTCGCCGACCGGGCGTTCGGGCTGGCGATCTTTGATCCGGCCAATGGCGGCGATCCGGTGCTGTTCCAGCATCTGTTCTGGTTCTACTCGCATCCGGTGGTTTACGTGATGGTGCTGCCGGGCATGGGCGTGATGAGCGAGCTGGTTACCGCCTTCTCATACAAGAAGATATTCGGCTACAAGTTCATTGCGTTTTCCAGCGTCGGGATCGCAGTAATCGGCTTCTTCGTTTGGGGCCATCACATGTTCTACAACGGCATGAGCCCGTTTGCCGGCCTGACGTTCTCGCTGATGAGTTTCATCGTCGCGGTCCCGTCGGCGATCAAGGTTTATAACTGGGCGGCGACGATCCACAAAGGCTCGATCCGGCTGGATACGCCGATGCTGTACGCCTTGGGCTGGATCGGCCTGTTCGTCATCGGCGGAGTGACGGGACTTATGCTGGCATCCACGGCGATCGACGGGCAGGTGCATGACACCTACTTCGTCGTGGCGCATTTCCACTACATCATGGTGGGCGCGACGGTCGTCGCTTTCATGGGGGGGATCCACTTCTGGTGGCCCAAGATCACGGGACGAAAATACTCCGAGCCGTGGGGACGCGTTTCGGCGTTGCTGATGTTTATCGGGTTCAACATGACCTTCGCGCCGCAATACGTGTTGGGCTACATGGGCATGCCGCGGCGCTATGCTGTCTATCCCCCCGCGTATCAGGTGCTGAACGTGCTGTCCTCGGCTGGAGCGACGGTCTTGGCGCTGGCCTACATCTTTCCGATGATCTACCTGATCTGGTCGCTGTGGTACGGGGAGGAAGCCGGGGACAATCCCTGGGGCGCCAAGGGGCTGGAGTGGCTGACGACCTCGCCGCCGCCGAAGCACAATTTCGAGCACACGCCGATGGTTGACTTTGACCCGTACGATTACCCAAACGTCACGCCGGAGAAATAAGGTGTCCACAGCCGTCGGCATCAAGGTCGAGGAACACTTCCACAATGCGGAGCAGCAGCGGGAGACCGCCAAGCTGGGCATGTGGGTGTTCCTGCTGACGGAACTGCTGCTGTTCTCCGGGCTGTTCGTCTCCGCACTGGTGATTCGGGTGCTGCATCCGGATTCGGTCACCGCGGTGGCGCTGCACCTGAAGTTCTGGATCGGCGCGACGAACACCGCCATACTGATCGTGTCCAGCTTCTGCATGAGCGGCGCAATCGAATCGTCGCGGCTTGGGCTGCGGCGCCCGATGATCTTCTGCATGCTCGCGACTGCCGGGCTGGGCGTGCTGTTCCTGATGTTGAAGGGTTACGAATACGACCGCGACTACGTCGAACACATGACGCCGTTCCTGTCGTTCCGGCGCTATGAACTGGTGGGCGATCCGGCGTCGCGGCTGTTCACCGATCTGTACTTCGTCATCACTGGTCTGCATGCGATCCATCTAACCATCGGGATCGGCATCATGCTGGTCATGTCGTGGCTGGCGAGCCGGCCGCACTTCCTGGAACGCCATCAGAACCGCATCGAGATCACCGGCCTGTACTGGCACTTCATCGACCTGATCTGGATGATCGTGTTTCCGACGCTCTACCTGCTGAACAGGTGACCGCATGCCGCCCGAACTGATACGCCAGTTGCGCACGCCGTTCCTGACCATGCTGACGCTGCTCGCGCTGCTGGGCATCAACGTCGTGCTGGGTATTTTCTTCATCACCGGCGACATGTGGATCGCCGAGGTGGCGATCGCCGCCGCGATGGTCGCCACTGTTATTGTCGTGGCGATGGAGGCGCACAAGGAGCCGCCGCTGATCCGGTTGTTCGCCGGGTTGGGCTTTTTCTGGGTGGCGATCTTGTTCACGCTGACGATGATCGATTACGCCACCCGCTGACCGCGGCGGGAGTCAGCCGCCACCGCGCTGCAGAACCGGCCCCGACAGCCCGAGCGCGGTATTGATCAGGGCGAGATGACTGAGTGCCTGGGGGAAGTTGCCCATAAGGCGGCGCAGCCCGGGATGATACTCCTCCGACAGCAGGCCGACATCGTTTCGTAGGGCCAGCACGCGCTCAAGGATTGCCATCGCCTCGTCCCGGTTCCCTTGCAGCGAGCGGCAGTCGGCGAGCCAGCAACTGCAGGCGATGAACGCGCCCTGCGCCGTGGCCCCGCTGTGCGGCGTCCGCCACACCAGGCCGTCGCCCCCAAGGCGCTGTTCGATCGCGTCGATTGTGGCCGCCATGCGCGGATCGTCTGCCGGCAGGAAGCCAACCAGCGGCAAGAGCAGCAGGCTCGCGTCGAGGTGTTCCCCGCCGTAGCGATCGACGAAATGGCCGCGTGAATGGTTCCAGGCGCGCTGCATGATCTCGTCATGGATGCTTCTCCGCAGCGTGCGCAAGTGGTCCGAGGTGGGTTCGTCGGCGCCGCCACGGCTTTCATACCGACCCACCAAGCGATCCACGCCAACCCAGGCCATGACCTTGGAATAGGTGTAGTGTTCCGGCCGGTCCCTGGATTCCCACAGCCCATGGCCCGGATCCCGCCAGGTTTTTTCCAGGTGGCGGGCGAGGTCACGCTCCGTTGCCAGCACTTCCTCGGTCGGATCGATGCCGCCGCGCTCCATCAGCGCGAGCGCGTCCAGAAGCTCGCCGACGACGTCGATCTGACGCTGGTCGGCGGCGTTGTTGCCCAGCCGGACCGGGGCGGCGCCTTCATAGCCGGACAGCCATTCGAGGTTCGCTTCGTCCAGGCGGCGGCTGCCGTCCAGCCGGTACACGATCCGCATCTTCGCCGGGTCGGCGGCGATGGCGCGCAACATCCAGTCGCGCCAGAGCGTGACTTCCTCGTGGTAGCCGGCGTTCAGCAGTGCGCCGACGGTGAAGGTGGCGTCGCGCAGCCAGCAATAGCGATAGTCCCAGTTCAGGGTTCCGCCCGGCATTTCCGGCAACGAGGTGGTCAGCGCGGCCACCAGGCCGCCGGTCGGATGATATGTGAGTCCCTTGAGTGTCAGCAGCGATCGCATCACGGCGTCGCGCCATGGGGTCGGCCGGTCAAATCGGGCGGCCCAGGTGCGCCAGTAGGACAGGGTCGAGTCCAACGCCTCGGCGGCGTCGATCGCCGCGGGCGGCGGGCAATGGGATGGGCCGTAGGATAGGATGAAGGTCAGGGTCTGGCCCGCGACCACGGTGAATTCGGCGCCGAGGCAGTCGTCCTCGTTGGACTCCAATACCACTGGTGTGCGCACGGCCAGCATATCCGAACCGGCGATGACCAGCAGGCCGTCGTCATACCGGCGCACACGGGGCCGCACCAGGCCGTAGTCGAACCGCATTACCAGGGCGCAGCGAAGACGCATGCTACCGCTCAGGCCCTCGATCTGGCGCACGAGCACCGGAGCATCGGTTCCCATCGCCATGAAGTCGGTCAGGCGGACGTGGTTCCCATCGTCCGTGAACGTGGTGTCCAGCACGAGCGTGTCACCGCGGTAGGCGCGCGTTCCGGCGGCCGGCGCGCAGGGCGCGATCCGCCAGTAACCATTCGCTTCCGTTCCCAGCAGTGCCGCGCAACAGGCGGGGCTGTCGAAACACGGCAAGCAGAGCCAGTCGATCGACCCGCCCGCGGATACCAGCGCGCCGGACCGGCCATCGCCGATCATCGCGTAATCTTCAATTCGTGACGCCACGGCAGGGTGGTCCTTTTCGGTGAAAGGCGGCGATGCCGCAACGGCGCAGCCGCCGTCGCGTTCACAAGCGCACGCAGGAGGGAACGGTGAGTCACGCGGTCGCGGACACGACGATAAAGGCCGCCTCGTGGCAAACTCGGCTGCTGCCGGAAGCCGCCGTGGTCGCGCTGGCATTGGGGGCGCAATGGCTGGGCGACCGGCATCCCACGATGATACCGTGGTGGGGACCGTGGGACTTCTCCTGGCCAGCGTTCCTGGCCGCCGGCTGGGGCCTGCTGTGGTTCTTGCGCGGGCAGCGCCGGGCGATCGGCAGCGACCGGATGGCCGGGTGGCGGGTGGCATGCTTCCTCGCCGGCCTAGCGACGATCTATCTGGTGTTGCTGACCCGGTTCGAATACCTGGCACAGCATCTGTTCTTTCTGAACCGCGTTCAGCATGCGGCGATGCACCATTTGGGGCCGTTCCTGATCGCGCTGAGCTGGCCGGGCGCCACGATCGCGCGCGGGATGCCGACGACGCTATGGCGATGCTGTGCGAGCGGCGTGGTTCGCCGCGTGCTGGGTGTGCTGCAACAGCCTGTGCTCGCGGTGTTGCTGTTTGAGGGCCTGCTGGTGCTATGGCTGATACCGCCGGTCACCTTCCGCGCGATGCTCGATTCACGGCTGTACGCGGTGATGAACGCCAGCATGGTGGTGGACGGGCTGTTGTTCTGGTTCCTGGTGCTGGATCCGCGCCCGAACCCGCCCGCTCCGATCGGCTTTTTCGGCCGCGCGGCCCTCGCGTTCCTGGTCATCTTTCCGCAGATCGCGGTTGGCACGCTCATCGGTGTGGCGCCACACGAGCTGTATCCGAACTTCTCGCTGTGCGGGCGCCTGTACTCGGCGATAGGTCCATTGCTGGACCAGCAGATCGGCGGCCTGATTCTGTGGGTGCCCACCGGTATGATGAGCGCGCTTGCCACCGGCCTGATCATTCACCGTATGTGCCTGCACGAGGAGGCGGAAGTCGCTGACCCGGGCACTGCCCGAGTCCAGGAGGGACTTCCATGACTGTGAGATCCGCACTGACGATGGCGGCCGCCGCGCTGCTGCTGGTCGCTCCGGTTGGTTCGCGGGCCAAAATTCCGGGCGACAAGATCAAGATCGGCATCCTGCAGGATCAGCCTGAGCCGTTCGCCACGGAAACCCGCAATGGCGCGGTCGTCGCGGCGCAGTTGGCGGCGAGCGACTTCGAAAAGGAGTTCCAGAAGGGCGACGGGGAAATTTTGGCCGGCGTGACGGCGGGTTCTCATGACGCGGTCTTGGCGCAGGTGCGCGACTGGCTGGACAAGGAGCACGTTGACGCGATTGTGTCGTCCTCGGGGCTACTGATCGATCGAGCGATCGCACCCATGGTGGCGCGGCGTCATCGGACACTGTTGGTGACGTCGAACGAAGCGGGAGGCGGCAGCACCCTTTGCTCCCTGAACGCGGTCATCTGGGGCGACGGACCGTCGGCGCGGGCTCGGGTACTGGCACAGGCCCTGATATTGCGCGGGACTAAACGCTGGTTCGTGTTGGCTGATCGAAGCCCCGCCGGACTGGCTGACCGGGCAGCACTTGACAAAGCCGTTGCCGCGAATGGCGGCGAGAGGGTCGGTGAGATCGACGACGTGGACGGCGCCGCGGCACTGGGCGGCGTCCAGGCGCGGATCAGCGCGGCTGAGCCCCGGGCTGTCGTGCTGACCCAAAGCGACGGTGATCTGGTCGATCTGATCCGGGCAGCGCACACGATGACGCTGCCATTCCAGACGATCTTCGTCGCGCCGAATGCCCGGCTTGCCGATATCGATCAGGCGGGACCGGCGGCGGCGCAGGGGCTGGTCGTGGTGGCGCCGTTCTATTGGGACGCGAATGCCGAGACACGGCGGTTCGCGCGGCGATGGGACGATCGGATGCCGGGCGAGCATGTCACCAGCAACGCGGCGGAGACCTATGCCGCGACACTCAGCTTTCTGCGCGCGGCGAAGGCCGTGGACGACGTGAACGCCGAAAAGGTGCTGGCGGAACTGCGGCGGGCGCCCATCAAGGGCACGCTGTTCGGGGATGTCTCTGTGCGGCGTGATGGTCGCGTCGTCCACGACCTCGGCATCTATAGCGTGAAACGGCCGGGCGAGGTCCAGCAACGCTGGGCCTACTACGATCGATTGGCGATTGTAAAAGGTGCCTCCGCCTTTCCGCCGGCCACGTGCCAGACACGGTCGGGTCCGGAGGCGCGAGAAGGATCGCATTTGGCGGACGTCGCGCCTAAGGGCCAGTAATCCATTTCGTTGCTATATCATGGATGGCGACGGTGACAGATAGGCGGTGAACGCGCAATGCGTGGAGCTAATGCCATTCAAATAACGGTTATCGCGTACGGCGCGTGACCCTCTCCATCTTCGGCCGATACGCGTGCGCCCGCCAACCCGCGGCAGTGCGTCGCCTACAACCGGCAAAAAGATGTGGCTCATGCGCAGGCTCGTCGCTTATTTCTTCCGCGAACACCTGCATCGACAGCCCGTCCGAACCGCGTTCGACTAACCCATCTTATTCAGTGCGCCCCAACGGCGCGGTTCACCAGTGGAGGAAGGATCCATCCAGGGAATTGTCGGTGGACCCTGGTAGCTGACGAGCGGCTTGGTCGAGCAATCGGTCCGGTCGAAGCCTCGTGACAAAGGCCGCCTTGGGCGGTTGAGCAATCCGGCAGGCCGTAACGTGAGTAAATCCTGAGCAGGCCTCGAAAGTGAAGTCATGG
>DATAZJ010000027.1:0-2225 GCA_036272115.1 Rhodopila sp.
GCGTTGTTCGAAAGTTTCCGGGACCCGCTGGTGATCCTGGTGTCGATTCCGATGTCGATCGCCGGGGCATTGGTTTTCATCAGCCTCGGCCTGGGTGGCGCGTCACTCAATATCTACACCGAGGTCGGTCTGGTGACCCTGATGGGCTTGATCAGCAAGCACGGCATCCTGATCGTCGAGGTGGCCAACGAAGCGCAGCGGGCGGGCCGATCGAAGCTCGATGCGGTCGTCTACGCCGCCGGACTGCGGCTGCGCCCGATCCTGATGACGACGGCCGCGATGGTGCTGGGCGTGGTGCCTCTGATCACCGCCTCCGGCGCCGGCGCCGCGTCCCGCTTCAACATGGGCCTGGTAATCGCCAGCGGCCTGTCCATCGGCACACTGTTCACGCTGTTCGTCCTGCCGGCGGTGTATCTGGTGATCGCGGCTCGCCATCAGGAGGAGGACGCTGTGGCGCTGAGTCCGGCCCATCCGTAGGGGCGGGGTACGGCAGACCCCACCCCCGGTGCCGGTTACCGCTGGCTTTTGGCCACATCCAGCAGTTGCTGTTTGACCTGCGGGTCGTTCCGCGCAACACGAATCACGTTGGTATATTCCCGCACGGACAGGCCGCGCGACTGAATCGCCTGCACGGCCTCCGCATTGGCCTGTGTCGTCAGGGTCTGCTTTTGTGCGGGCGGCGCGGAGTCGATCCTGCCCTGATATTTCTCCTGCACCAGCGCAACGTCGTGCAGCGCGGCCCCAGCCTTGTTGATCGTCGCCGCATCAGGTCTGGCCGGTGCCGCGGTTTGCCCCTCGGTCCCCGGATTCGAAGGCATCTGGTTGGGTGACGCCGCGGCCAGCGCGGGTGCCAGGCCCAAGGCGGCGCAGGCCGCCAATGTCAGGAAGCGCCGCACTACAGCGCCTCCCGCGCCGCATCCACCAACCGCCGTTCGAGGTCCTCATTGCCCTCCGCGGCACTCAGCACGGCATTATAGTCCTGGACCGTGAGCCCCTGCTCATCAATCGCCCGTTTAGCCGCATCATGGGCTTGGCCCGCCAGGGTTTCCCGGACATCGTCCGAGGTCTCGGTCTCGGCCCGCATCATGTAATCCTGCTGGATGCGGGCGATATGGCCCGCGGCCACGCCGACCTTGGTCACGACGTCCTGGGGCACGCTGGCCGGGTTGATTTCAAACGCTGCCATGGTCCTCTCCCTCATTGCTTCAAGGCGCGATCCAATCGGATCACAGGACCCCAACGGGGAGATGCCGATCGGGTTCAACACAAAATGGACCGCTCTTTGCGGATCACGGCCAACACGCTGTAAGAAGGCGGCAATCCAGTCCGAGGAAATCGTCATGGCCCCGCCGCCCGTCATCCGCCTGCATCCCGAGGATAGCGTCGTGATCGCCCGAGCGACGTTGCTGCCGGGGGCGCCGGTTGGCGACAATGTGCGCGCGACCCAGCGTATCCCGGCCGGCCACAAAGTCGCGGTTCGGGCCATTTCCCGCGGCGAAGCGATACGGCGCTATGGCCAGGTCATCGGCTTTGCCTCCGACGGCATCGCGCCGGGACAGCACGTGCATGTGCATAACTGTGAGATGGGCGATTTCGCCAAGGACTACGCCTACGGCGTCGATGCCCGGCCGACGGATTTCTTCGAACCGGCCGCCACCTTCCAGGGCATAAGGCGGCCGGACGGCAAGGTTGCCACCCGCAACTACATTGGCATCCTGACCAGCGTGAACTGTTCGGCCCATGTCGCCGGCGTGGTCGCCGATATGTTCCGCCGCAATCCGTTCACCGGCGACGATCCGCTGGCCGATTTCCCTAACGTCGACGGCGTCGTCGCGCTGACCCACAAGACCGGATGCGGCATGACCCAGGACGAACCGCTGCGTGTCCTACGCCGCACCCTCGCCGGTTATGCCCGCCACCCCAATTTCTCCCACGTCATCGTGCTGGGCCTGGGCTGTGAGGTGAACCAGATCGGCGGCCTGATGGAGGAGCAGCGTCTCGCCGGACGGCTGAAGGCGATGGACATCCAGACCGTGGGCGGCAGCCGCAAGACGGTCGCTGCCGGGGTGGCGTTCGTGAAGGACATCCTGGCCGAATCGAACCAGGTGACGCGCGTCGCGGTGCCGGCATCGGAACTGACGGTGGCGTTGCAATGCGGCGGCTCCGACGGTTATTCCGGCGTATCGGCCAACCCGGCGCTCGGCGCCGCAAGTGACCTGCTGGTG
>DATAZJ010000028.1:0-5654 GCA_036272115.1 Rhodopila sp.
CGACAGCCGGACGCGGCCAAGGTTCTCGGCGCTTCGCACAGTTTGGGGCATTCTCATGGGTTTGTGCCTTTTCGACCGGCGGTATGGATGCCTTCTTTGGGGGCGGCACCGCAAGGCGTGGATGGCGGGCCTTCGCCCGCCATGACGTGGAGGGGATGCCGGAGTCCTTCGCTCGCCGTCACGTGGGAGGCGTGTCGCGAGGGCCGCCCCCTTTACCTTTCCGCCTCCCGCGGGGAATAATTCGGCCCAAGGGGCTCCGGATCTCCGGTCGCCGAGGGCCCTTCGGCAAAAGACCGGAAAGGGAGCCCAAGACCATGACCATCAGCCGGCGTGAGTCACTCACGCTTGCCTCCGCGTCGATCGCGGCGGCGTCCATCCCCACTATCGGTGCCCGCGCCGCCGTAACCGACGTGCCCACAGCCAATGTGAAGCCTCTGGACTACAAGCTGGAGAAAGGCGCCGAACTCCGAGTGCTCCGCCCGGCGAAGTTCATCGACCCCGATGAGGTCTACTGGCGGCAGAACACCAAGAAATACACCGACGCCACAGGCATCCCGGTGCGCGTCGATTTCATCAGTTGGGAGGATATCCGCCCGCAGACCGCCGTGGTCGCCAATACCGGCGCCGGGCCGGATATCGTGGTCGGTTTCAGCTCCGACCCGCAGATCTACGTGTCGAAGATCGCCGACATGACCGACCTCGCCAACTATCTGGGAGCGAAATATGGCGGCTGGCAGGAATTGTCGGTGCTGTATGGCACGAAGTGGAAAACCAAGGACTGGATCTCGATCCCGATCGGCGGTGGCGCCGGGCCGGTGGTGTATCGCCAGTCCTGGGTGAAGGCGGCGGGCTACGACAAGATACCCGAGGACCTCCCCGGGTTCCTGACGCTGTGCCAGAAGCTGCACGCGGCGGGTCATCCGTTCGGCATGTCGCTGGGCCACGCGCTGGGCGACGCCAACGGCTTCGCCAGTTGGCTGCTGTGGTCGCACAACGCGATGCTGGTGGATGAAAAAGGCAAGGTCGCGCTCGATTCCAAGGAAACCATCGCGGCGCTGAAATATGCCACCGAACTGCAGAAGACCCAGGTGTCCGGCAACCTGTCGTGGAACGATTCCGGCAACAACAAGGCCTATGCCGCCGGCGATATCGGCATGACCTTCAACGGCGTGTCGATCTACTACTTCCTGAAAAACGCGCCCGATCCGAAGCTGAACCAGATGGCGGTGGACACCCAGCACCAGTTGCTGCCGAAGGGTTTCGCGGCCCGGTCGCCGATGTCGGCCACGCCGATGAACGCGATGGTTTTCAAGCACACCAAGTATCCCAACGCCGCCAAGGACTATCTGCGATTCATGATGGAGGCGGATCAATACGGCCCCTGGCTGTCCAACTGCATCGGCTACTGGTCGAACTCGCTGAAGGCCTACTCCAAGATGAAGTTCTGGTCGGAAGATCCGAAGCTGGAGCCGTACGCATCCGGCATGGATACGCCGTACTACGACGGCTACAAGGGACCGGTGACCCCGGCCTCGTCAGCGGTGACGGCGAATTATACCGTGGTCGATATGTTCGCCTCGGTCGTCACCGGCAACGCGACGCCGGAGAGTGCGGCAAAGCGGGCCGCGCAGCAGGCCGCTCGTTACTACAAGACCTGAGCATCGCACTGGGACCGGGGGTGACGCTTGTTCCCGCCGGTCCCAGGCGCTAGGCATAGGTGCGAACCGGCGGTGCGATGGCGGCCCGATCGGTTGTAGGGAAGGAAATCGAATGGCTGGCTTGACTCGCCGCGACACGCTTTTGTCCGGCACCACCGCGCTGATCGGCGCGGCCACATTGCCTGTGATCGGCGCACGTGCGGCCGATCTGGACGTGCCGACGGCGGACGTGAAGTCCCCCGGCTTCAAGGCGGAGCCCGGCGCGACTCTGCGTGTCCTGCGCCCGGCCAAATTCGTCGACCCCGATGAGGTGCTGTTCCGCGCGAACACGAAAAAATTCACCGAACAGACCGGAATCCCGGTGCGGGTGGATTTCGTCAGTTGGGAGGACATGCGTCCGCAGACGGCGGTGGCTGCGAACACCGGCGCGGGTCCCGACATCATCGTCGGCTTCGGCTCCGATCCGCAGATCTATGCCAACAAGCTGATCCCGATGAACGACCTGGCCGACTATCTGGGCAAGAAGTATGGCGGTTGGCACCAGCTCGCGCTGCTGTATTCCCGCCGCTGGGGCACCACGGAGTGGCTGGCGATCCCGATGGGCGGCAGCGGCGCCGCGTCGGTCTACCGCATGTCCTGGCTGAAGCAGGCCGGTTACGACGCCATCCCGAACGACCATGCCGGTTTCCTGGCGATGGCGACGAAGCTGAAGCAGGCCAACCACCCGATCGGCTTTGCGCTTGGTCACGCCGTCGGTGACGGCAACGGCTTCGCCGACTGGCTGCTGTGGTCGTTCGGCGCGGCGCTGACCGATGAAAAGGGGAAGGTCTCGCTGGATTCGAAGGAGACGATCGCCGCGCTGAACTATGCCAAGGAACTGTATCCGCAGATGATCAGCGGCACCGTGTCCTGGAATGACGCCAGCAACAACAAGGCGTTCGCGGCGGGCGACATCAGCCTGACGTTCAACGGCGTGTCGATCTACTACGTCGCGAAGAACTCGTCCGATCCGAAATTGCAGGCGATCGCCGCCGACATCAATCACCAATCGCCGCCGCTCGGCCTGGCCAAGAAGTCACCGCAATCCTCGCTGGTGGTCAACGCGATGGCCTTCAAGCACACGAAATATCCCAACGCCTGCAAGGAATACCTGCGCTTCATGATGGAGGCGCCGCAATACGCGCCCTGGCTGGCGGGTTGCCTGGGATACTGGTCCAACTCGCTGAAAGCCTACGGCAAGATGGCATTCTGGGACGCCGATCCGAAGCTGAAACCGTATATCGACAGCATGGATACGCCGTACTACGACAGCTACAAGGGACCGATCTCGGCGGCATCGTCGGCTGTCGCGGCCAACTATACACTGGTGGATATGTTCGCCTCGGTCGCCACCGGTAACGCCACGCCGGAAGCCGCCGTCAAGCTGGCCGCCAGGCAGGCGGCCCGATACCTTAAGGGGTAAGGGCGTGATCGCGCGCGGCGGAAAGGCCAGGGCGCGTGGATCACGTTCTTAGAACATAACAGGGAGACGCGACCATGGACGCGACGACCGGCGAACTTACCCTGGAATGGAAGCCGCGCAAGCAGCATTCCCGGATCGGCAGATTGTTCGATTCGAAACCGTTCCTGGTCGCGCTCTGCCTGCTGCCCACGGTGGGTCTGCTGGTGATCTTCCTGACATACCCGCTGGGGCTGGGCCTGTGGCTGTCGCTGACCGACACCACCATAGGCCAGTCCGGCTCGTATATCGGGCTGGACAACTTCACCTCCCTGTTCGCCGACCCGGTGTTCTGGGGGGCGGTCTGGTTCACGATCTTCTATACGGCCGTGGCGACGGTGGGAAAATTCCTGCTGGGGTTGTGGCTGGCCCTGCTGCTGAACAACCATATGCCGTTCAAGGCGTTCATCCGGGCGATCGTGCTGCTGCCGTGGATCGTGCCCACGGTGCTGTCGGCGATCGCCTGGTGGTGGATCTATGATCCGCAGTTCTCCATCGTGTCGTTCGTCCTGGTGGACGTGCTGCACTGGCGGACCCATTACATCGACTTCTTGGGAACGCCCTGGTCCGCGCGGTGGTCGCTGATCGTCGCCAATATCTGGCGCGGCATTCCGTTCGTGGCGATCACGCTGCTCGCCGGCCTGCAGACCATCTCGCCGTCGCTGTATGAGGCGGCGCTGCTGGACGGCGCCAGCGGCTGGCAGAAGTTCCGCCGCATCACCGTGCCGCTGCTGATGCCGATCCTGTCGGTGGCACTGACGCTGTCGGTGCTGTTCACCTTCTCCGACTTCCAGCTCGTCTATGCGATCACCCGCGGCGGGCCGTTCAACTCCACCCATCTGATGGCGACGCTGGCGTTCCAGCGGGCCATTCCCGGGTCCCAGCTTGGCGAGGGCGCGGCCATCGCCGTCTCGATGATCCCGTTCCTGCTGGTGGCGACGCTGGTGTGTTTCTTCGGCGTTGGGCGCCGCAAATGGCAACAAGGAAGCGACAATGACTGACACGGCCGCGGATGTGTTGCAGGAGGTCGAGCTTGCGGCCGCCACCAAGGATGTGCCCGAACTGCTAAGCTGGGATTCGCGGGCACGCCGCACCATCACGGTGTATCTTCCGCTCGCCATCTTCGTGATCGTGCTGCTGTTCCCGTTCTACTGGATGGCGATCACCTCGATAAAACCCGACTACGAGATGTACAACTACAAGCAGTACAATCCGTTCTGGGTGCATTCGCCGACGCTGGACAACATCAGGAAACTGTTGTTCGACACCGAATATCCGCGCTGGCTGATGACCACGATGGGCATCGCCACGGCGGCGACGTTCCTGTCGGTGGGTGCCAGCGTGCTGGCCGCCTACGCAATCGAGCGGTTGCGGTTCAAGGGCGCGCAGCATGTCGGCCTGGCGATCTATCTGGCGTATCTGGTGCCGCCGACGATTATATTCATTCCGTTGGCCACGCTGATCTTCCAATTCGGCCTGTTCGATAGTCCGCTGGCTCTGATCCTGACCTATCCGACGTTCCTGATCCCGTTCTGCACCTGGCTGCTGATCGGCTACTTCAAGTCGATCCCGTACGAACTGGAGGAGTGCGCCCTGATCGACGGGGCGTCCCGCCTGCAGATCCTGTGGCGCATCACGCTACCGCTGGCGGTGCCCGGTCTGATCTCCGCCGGCATCTTCGCATTCACGCTTTCGTGGAATGAGTTCATCTACGCGCTGGCGTTCATCCAGAGTACCGAGAAGAAGACGGTACCCGTGGCGATCCTGACCGAACTGGTCACCGGCGACGTCTACCAGTGGGGCTCGCTGATGGCCGGATCGCTGCTGGGGTCGGTGCCGGTGGCGATCATCTATTCATTCTTCGTGGAGTATTACGTGTCGTCGATGACCGGCGCGGTTAAGGAGTAGCCGTCACGGTGCCTTTGAGGAATGGTGGTGGGCGATCTTCCACTCCCTTCCATCCCATTTGTAGATGAAGGTGTAGCGCGCCTTGACCGTCTCCCGAACCGTCGGCGGATTGCCGTTCAGTTCGAACGAATAGAGCCCGATGTCATAGGCCACGTTGCAACCGAGCGTGATCACCCGCGCGTGGTCGTCCATGGTCGCGACGGGTCGCTTCTCTAGAAAATGCACGAAGTATTTCCGGATGTCGTCGTGCATGTAGGGCCCAACCTCAACCGTCGGCAACAATGTGGCGTCCTTGGCGTACAACGCGACGACCTTGTCCGGTGTGTGTTCCAGCAGTGCTCGGCTCCAGGTGGTGAACAGATTTTTGACGGTGGTTTCGGAAATCGGCGCGCAGTGTGCCGGTGCGCGAGCGGCGGCATGTTGCGGAGCCGCGAAGCTTGCCAATGCCAGCCATAGCAGCGCGACTGTTGTCCAGCGTCTGTTCATGGTTCCCTCCCTTTTCTTGTTCGATACGGACTATGGAGGGTCGTGTCCGGAAAATCAATTACGGCACTAACTGGTTCGGGGTCTTGATCGTCGCCGGCAGGTCC
>DATAZJ010000029.1:0-14686 GCA_036272115.1 Rhodopila sp.
ATCCGTCAGCGTTACGCGTCGGCCTGCCGGTGACGGTGGCGTTCGATCGGGTGAAAGACGATCTGACGCTGCCGGTGTTCGAGGCGGGATAGGAATTTACCTCGAAGCGTTCCGCGTGCCCTCGACGACGACCCTTCGAGCGGCCACCGCGCGTCCGGCGGCGTTGTCGGGGCCGAATTCCGCGGCGCGGACCGGCAGTTCGGTCGGTCCGAACGCATTCTCGTGACGGGCGATGGTGATCCGGCATCCGGGCCGAGCGTCGCTGATCGCCAGGTCCATGCCATGCAGCCGCGCCACCGCGGCGACCAGGGCCAGACCCAATCCGCTTCCCGGCGTGTTGCGGCTGGATTCGGCGCGATAGAACCGGCGGAGGACACAGGCGGCTTCGCTGGCGGGGATGCCGGGTCCGGTGTCGGTCACCTCGAAGCCGATTGTGCCGGCCCGAGCGAAACAGCCGACGGTGACGTGGCCGCCGCCAGGGGTGAATTTCAGGGCGTTGTCGACAAGATTGCCTACTGCCTCAAACAACAGGCTTGGATCGCCGCGCATCATCACCGGGGTCGCGTCGGGGGCGATCTGAATGAGCCGGACGCCTCTCGCTTCCGCGACCGGTTCATAGAATTCGACCGCGTCGGCGACGACCTCGGAAATATCCGCTTCGGTGAAGCCGGCGCGCCGGGCGCCGCTTTCCACTTCCGAGATGCGCAGGATGGCGGCGAATGTGTTCAGGACGTCCTTGGTTTCGATGATCGCTTCGTCGACCGCCATCGCGTAGTCCTCGGACGAGATGGCTCGGCGGCGCATGCGCTCCATGCCGGCGAGCAGGCGTGTCAGGGGTGTGCGCAAGTCGTGCGCGATGTTGTCGCAGACCCCCTTGACCTCCTGCATCAGGCGCTCGATTTCGCCCAGCATGCCGTTGATGACGATGGCCAGCCGGTCGAGGTCGTCGGTTTGCCCGTGCGTCGGCAGCCGTTCCGACAGGTCGCCGTTGACGATGCGCTGGATGGATTGGGTGACGCCGTCGATGCGGCGGACGGCGCCGGCGCCGATGAACGCCGCGCCGGCCAGGCCGATCAGCGTGGTGATGACGGCAACCCAGATGAACGCGTTGATCAGCACCGCGGCGAAGGCGTGCAGCGCGTCGATGTCCAGGGCGACCAGAAGGTAGTCCCCCGATGGCCTGCGGTGGACCACGGCGCGGAAGCTCACCGGCCGGCCGTCCTGCTTAAACCTGAAATCGAACGGGGCGTCCTGTGGCATGGCGGCCAACGCCGCGGCTGTCAGCGTCAACGGGGTTCCGGCCAGGCGCATGCCCACGGGGTCGAACAGCGTCAGAGGACGCTCCAGCGTCGGATCGGCGACGACGTGGGCGGTCAATCGTTGCAGCAGGTCGCTGCGATCGATCGGGTGGAAGATCGTTTGCTCATGCGCCAGCCAGGCGTCGATGCGGCCGATGATGTAGTGGTTTGTCTGCCAATACAGAAAACCGAACAGGACAGACGACGCGACACCGAACAGGATGAGAAAACGCAGTGCGAGCCGAAAGCTCGATGTCCGGGGAAGGTCAACCAGCCGCATGGAGCATGTAGCCTGCACCGCGTACGGTGCGGATCATCGGTTCGGTGCTCTCGGAGTCGAGCTTGCGGCGCAGTTTGCTGATGTGCATGTCGATCAGGTTGGTCGGCTCGACGGTGCGGTAGTTCCACACCTCCTCGAACAGCATGGTTCGTGTGACGACCTGGTCGGCGTGCCGCATCAGGAATTCGAGCAGGCGAAATTCGCGCGGCAGCAGTTCGATAAGTTTTCCGGCGTAATGGACGGCATGGGTCAGCAGGTCCATTTCCAGCTTTCCGGCGCGCAATATCGTCTCCCGCTGGGGGACGACCTGGCGGCGCAGCAGGACGTCCAGCCTGGCGGTGAGTTCGAGGAAATCGAACGGCTTGGTCAGGTAGTCGTCGCCACCCGCGCGCAGGCCACGCACCCGTTCGTCCACTGCCGACAGGGCGCTCAGGATCAGGACGGGGGCCATCACGCCGGCTGCCCGCAAGGTCGCGAGCACACCAAGCCCGTCGATGCCGCCGGGCAGCATGCGATCCAGGACGATGGCGTCATACGGATCGGCGGCGGCCTTGAGCAGCCCTTCCCGTCCGGTAGCGGCCTGTTCCACCTCGAATCCATGGTCGCCGAGCGCTGCCTTGATTTCGTTTGAGGTTTGGCGATCGTCTTCGACCACCAGCACGCGAGTCATGGTATTCTCTTTCGTAGCCATAAGTAGCGCCAAGCGCCAGGCGCCGCTGTATAGAGAGTTGCTATCACGCGACCTATTTGGCATTGCGGTCACCAAATGGGCTTCGCCCGAAAATGAACAATGGGTAATGTTCGGGAGATAATGTGCGCCTGCTCGTCGTGGAGGATGATGACCGCGCCGGCTCCTACCTCGGCCGGGGGCTGACTGAAAGCGGGCACATCGTCGATCGCGTCGCCGACGGGGAATTGGGCCTCGCGCTCGCGTCCGAGGGAATTTACGACGTGCTGATCGTGGACCGGCGGCTGCCGCTCATGGACGGGCTGACACTGGTCCGGCGCCTGCGGGAGCAGGACAGGATCACGCCGATCCTGATATTGAGCGCGTTGGGAGGCACCGCCGACCGGATCGAGGGCATGCGCGCCGGGTGCGACGACTATCTCGCCAAGCCATACGCGTTCGCGGAGGTTCTGGCTCGTCTGGAGGCGCTGGTCCGCCGCGCGGACCGAACGCTTGGATCGACGGTGCCGCGGGTCGGCGACCTGGAGGTCGATCTCGCCGCCCGCCGGGCGTCGCGGAATGGCAAGGAGATTCCACTGCAGCATCGGGAGTTCCTGCTGCTGGCGTTCCTGATGCGGCATGCCGGCCAGGTGGTCACCCGATCCATGCTGCTGGAGACCGCGTGGAATTACGACTTCGAGCCGCGGGGCAACATCATCGACATGCATGTCCACCGGCTGCGCCAGAAGGTTGACGAGGGGTTCGACTATCCGCTGATCCACACCGTGCTGGGTGCCGGATACATGATCCGTGAGCCGTCGGATGTGCCGGAGAGGCAGGCTACACCGCACCTCGTCGATCCCGAGAGCACCTGACTCCGAATTTACGGACGGGCGAAGCCGAACCTATGCGGGTGGTCGCATTTTCCCGCTGCACTGACCGGCCATTCAGCCGGTTCGTGACGGAGAAATGCTATGAAGAACCTGATTCTCGCTGCCTTCGCGGCTCTGACCCTGACCGCAGCGATCGCGCCAATGGCGCATGCCGTTCCGGGCGAACATCGGCCAGTCTACCATTCCGGCCCGTATGACAACACCGGCAACAGCCTCGGCGGGCGGTATGTCGGCGGTGGCGACGGCGGCAACGGCTAGTGCCCGATCGCGGTAAAGCGCGGGTCACGAGGTGACCGCGATTTCCCGCACATGATCCGCGCGCTGTGAGCGGTCTGCTCATGGGCTAGCGGTCTTTTGCCGATCCCCGGGCCGGCCGGTGAACAGGGCCGGCCCGTCGCGCGTCCGGCGTTCGCCTCGCGTCGCCGCGCGACAGGTGGGCCGCCAGGTGATCGGCCAGGGCCTGGACGCGCAGCGGCCGCGGGCCAGACGGTGGCGTCAGCAAAAACAGGCTCGCACGGGACGCATGCCACTCGGGCAGGATCTGCTCCAGCCGTCCGTCGGCCAGAGCCGCGCGCGCGACGAAGGCCGGTAATGCCGCGATGCCCATGCCGGCGATCGCCGCCGGCAGCATCGCCTCGCCGTTGTTCACCCGCAGGCTGCCGGACGGACGGACGGTGACCTGTTCGCCTGTTGCGTTGGAGAAATGCCAGGCATCCCGCGTCCGCAGATAGGCGTAGGCGAAGCAATCGTGATCAGCCAGTTGCGCCGGGTGTTCGGGCCGCCCTCGGCGGTCCAGGTAGGCTGGCGCGGCGAGGATCATGCCCGGCACCGGCGCCAGACGCCGAGCCAGCAGGGATGAATCGGGCAGTTCGCCGATCCGCAGGGCGATATCGAAGCCATCGCCGATCACATCCACGAGTGCGTCGCTCAGGTGCAGGTCGATAGAGACCTCCGGGTAGCGGGCCATGAAATCCGGCAGGATCGGTGCGACCTTCTGAACGCCGAACGACATCGGCGCCGCCAAGCGCACCGAACCGCGCGGAGTGGCGGACTGGGCGACCATCGTGGTTTCCGCGGCCTCGGCGTCCGCCAACAGGGCCGCGGCCGGGCCGGCCAGGGTCCGGCCGGCGTCGGTGAGCACCAGCCGCCGGGATGTGCGATTGAACAGCCGCGATCCCAGCCGGATTTCCAGCCGGGTCAGGGCTTTGGAAATTGTGGGCGCGGACAGGCCGAGATCACGCGCGGCGGCGGTGATCCCGTGCGTTTCGACGACCTTGGCGAAGATCGCCATCGCCTCCAGATCAGGTAATTTGACCATCAAAACCGAAAAGATATGTTTCCATAATTTCTAATTGTTATGTCCGGGATCGTCCACCACCTAAACGGCCATTGGCGATGGGCCACACTTGAAGGAGATCGAAGATGGCGAAGGTTCTGGTGCTGTACTACTCGGCTTACGGCCATATCGAAGCGATGGCGAACGCTGTCGCCGAGGGCGCGCGCGAAGCCGGTGCCGAGGTGGATGTGAAGCGCGTGCCGGAGCTTGTGCCGGCCGAGGTGGCGAAGAATTCGCATTTCAAGCTGGACCAGCCGGCCCCGGTCGCAGTTATCGCGGATCTGGAGAACTATGACGCGATCATCGTCGGCACCGGCACAAGGTTTGGCCGGATGTCGTCGCAAATGGCGAATTTCCTCGACCAGGCCGGCGGGCTGTGGGCCAAGGGCGCGCTGAACGGGAAGGTGGGCGCGGCGTTTACCGCCTCGGCCACCCAGCATGGCGGGCAGGAGACGACGTTGTTTTCGATCATCACCAACCTGCTGCACTTCGGCATGGTCGTGGTCGGTCTGGACTATGGCTTCGCGCCGCAGATGACGGTGGATGAGGTGGTTGGCGGGGCGCCCTACGGGGCCACGACCATTACCAGCAGCAACGGGTCGCGGCAGCCGTCGCAAAACGAGCTGGATGGCGCGCGGTATCAGGGCAGGCGGGTCGCGATGGTTGCGGCGAAGCTGCACGGCTAGGCCCTGAAAGACGGTGGTGACGACGCCAATGCCAGGGTTTCTCGAGCTTGGACTTGATACGTTTGGCGATGTCACCGCCGCTGCGGATGGAAACCTGTTGCCGCATGCGCAGGTGATCCGGGACGTGATCGAGGAGGCGGTGCTCGCCGATGAACTGGGCATCGACTTCTTCGGGGTGGGGGAACATCACCGGAGCGATTTCGCCGTTTCGGCGCCGGAAGTCGTGTTGGCGGCGATCGCCGGTCTGACCAGGCGGATTCGCCTCGGGACGGCGGTGACGGTGCTGAGTTCGGACGACCCGATCCGTGTGTTCGAACGGTTCGCCACGCTGGATGCGGCGTCGAACGGGCGGGCCGAGGTGATCCTCGGGCGCGGGTCGTTCACCGAGTCGTTTCCTTTATTCGGCTACGAATTGTCGCAGTACGAGGTGTTGTTCGAGGACAAGCTGGACCTGTTCGCGGCGTTGCGGCGTCAGGGCGCGGTCACATGGCAGGGCAGGACCCGGCCGCCGCTGACCGATCAGCTTGTGTTTCCGCCGATCGAGGCGGGACGCTTGAAGACCTGGATCGGCGTGGGCGGTAGCCCGGAGTCGGTGATACGGGCGGCCCGGTATGATCTGCCGCTGATGCTGGCCATTATTGGCGGCGATCCGCTGCGGTTCAGGCCCTATGTCGATCTGTACCACCGGGCGGTGGCGCAGCTTGGCGGGGAGGTGCGGCCGATTGGCGTTCACTCGCCCGGCTATGTGGCGGACACGGACGAGCAGGCGCGCGAGGAGCTGTGGCCGGATTTCAAGCGCATGCGCGACCGGATCGGCGCGGAGCGAGGCTGGCCGCCGATGCGACGGGCGGATTTCGACCAGGAGGCTGATCGGGGATCGCTGTATGTGGGGTCACCGGTCACCGTCGCCCGCAAGATCGCCGCCACGGCGAAGGCGCTGGGGATTTCGCGCTTCGACCTGAAATACAGCGCGGGGCCGCTGGCGCATGGGAAGCTTATGCGCAGCATCGAACTCTATGGCCGGTCGGTGATCCCGCTGGTGCGCGACATGCTTGGGTAGGGGGCATCAGCGTCTAGTCATTTGTTATGTTATATCATAACATTCCTTTTCGAGGCCCATTGGCCTGGAGAAGGAGTGTCTACGCATGCGTACCCAACACTGGCTGGTGCCTGTCGCACTGGCGGTTCTGGCCCATCCGGCCATCGCGCAGGAGCCACCGGCGCCGGTCACGCTCGACATCGATGTCGTTGCCAAAAGGCTGGATACGGCTCGGCAGCAGATCCAGCCGGACCTCGGCGCGAGCGCATATCATTTCTCGCCGCAAACGCTGGATGCGATTCCGCAGGGCGGTGCTTCGCCGCTGAACGATGTGCTGCTGCAGGCGCCTGGCGTGGCGCAGGATAGTTTCGGCCAGATCCATTTGCGCGGCGAGCATGCCAACGTGCAGTACCGGCTGAACGGGGTGGAACTGCCGGAGGGTTTGTCGGTGTTCGGTCAGGCGCTCGAATCCCGTTTCGCCAACAGCATGACTCTGATCACGGGAGCGCTGCCGGCGCAGTACGGCTTCCAGACCGCCGGCGTCGTCGATATCCAGACCAAGACCGGCACCACCAATCCGGGCGGCGAGATCTCCATGTACGGCGGGTCGTGGAACTGGTTGCAACCGAGCATTTCGTATGGCGGGACGAGCGGCACGTGGGATTATTTCGTGACCGCCGATTTCATGCACAACAATCGCGGGATCGAGAATCCCACATCCAGCTTCGATGCCGTCCATGATACGACGAACCAGTTTCATGGGCTGGCCTACCTGGCCGACATCATCGACCCGGATACTCGGGTCAGCCTGATTCTGGGTGGATTCAACGGCAGTTTTCAGATACCCGACAACCCCGGCCAGGCGACCCTGGGCTTTCCGGTGCTTGGCACGTCCAGCTTCAACAGCGCCAAACTGAACGAAACCCAGACGGAGGATACCGAGTTCGGCATCCTGTCGCTGCAGAAACATATCGACGATGTGGATGTGCAGCTTTCCGCCTATACCCGGCTGAGCCGGCTGCAATTCACCCCCGATCCGATCGGCGACCTGCTGTTCAACGGCATCGCCCAGAACGCGACGCGTACCGACCAGGCGTACGGCGTGCAGGCCGATGCAAGCTGGGCCGCCAGCGAACATCATACGATCCGCTTCGGCATGCTGGCACAGGAAGAGGGGGTGGTTGCCAAAACCCTGTCCGACGTGCTGCCGGTGGACGCCGATGGCAGTCCCACCACCGATGTGCCGGAGGGCATCGCCGACACCAGCGCCAAGCAGGGCGGGCTGTACGGCGTCTATGTCCAGGATGAGTGGCGCATCCTGCCTACGGTGACCATCAACAGCGGGCTGCGTTTCGATGGCGTGGACGAATACACCAGTGGCACGCAACTCAGCCCTCGGTTGAACGTCGTATGGAAGCCGACCGAGACCACCACGCTGCACATCGGTTACGCGCGTTACTTCGTGCCGCCGCCGTTCGAACTGGTGGGGACCTCGACATTGGCGAAGTTCGGCAATACCACCGGCGCGCCGCTATCGCCGCAGGACAGCACGGTGCTGCCGGAGCGATCGAACTATTACGATATAGGGATAAGTCAGATAATCATTCCGGGCCTGACGTTAGGTGTGGACGCCTACTTCAAGCAATCCCAGGATCTGATCGATGAGGGCCAGTTCGGCGCCCCGATCATCCTGACCGCGTTCAACTACAAGAAAGGCATGCAGGAGGGTGTCGAACTGACCGGCAGCTACGATCACGGCCCCTGGTCGGTCTACGGCAATGTGGCGCTGTCGCGCGCGATGGGAAAAGATATCGTTTCGGCGCAATATAATTTCGCGCCGGATGAACTGGCCTATATCGCCAATAACTGGATCCATCTGGATCACGACCAGCTTTGGACCGGTTCGGCGGGGATCGCCTACACCGCCAATAGCGACAGCGAGCATCCCACGCGGGTGTCGGTCGATGCGATCGTGCAAAGCGGCCTACGTGCCGGGTTCGCGAATTTGCAAACGTTGCCGCTGTACGGCGTCGTCAATCTGTCGGTGGTGCAGAAGGTCGCGGCTCGGACCGAATTGCGGCTGGATGTCCTGAACATCGGCGACAACGTCTATGAGATCCGCGACGGCACCGGTGTTGGCGTCGGTGCGCCGCAGTATGGAATCCGGCGCACCATCCTTGCCGGAGTGACACAGCGGTTTTGATAAATGTCTGGCCCGGCGCAATCCGGGCCTTTCACGCGCTACTTGCCGTGGCACATATGTTATACCCACCGGCGTTGATGCAGACTCTTCGGTTGACCCCCGTCCGTCATGCTGGAGGGGGTCGGCATCCAGGCCTTTTATGAGCGGAAACAGAGGCATGGATGGCGAGCCTGCGCTCGCTATGACGGTTGCGCGGCGGTGCTGATGGGTCACCAACAAGAGTTATTGTTATTTTGTAACGAAGCCATCATCCAACCGCGTGCCACGGGTGCCTGGTGGCGCGTGTATCGCCTGGACCGTGCATGCCGGATCCGTCCGCGACTCAATCGTATTAATAAACATCACATTGATGTGATGAAAAGCCGGCTTGCCGACTACCGACCGAGCCCGATAGCAACGGCTGGCGACAGCGTAACGTCCGTAGGGGACGCGGACAGAGTACCTGGGTGGATCGTTGATCCGATCGCCCGCGTTCGGGGGGTCAAATGTCTACAATCAATACGACGATCAACCATGGCGTCATCCTCGGGCAACCGGGCTATTACACGCCGCTGACAATCACTTCGACCGGGGCCGTCAACAACAACGGCACCGGCAAGGCGATCTTCGGCGGCGGCGAGACGGTCGTGAACTACGGCAGGATCACCGCGACCGGAAACTCCGGCGGCTATGGGTATCAGGCCGTCTACCTCGGCGGCGGTTACGTCAACAATCATGGAACGATCACGGCGGACGGCAGTGCGGTCTTGCTTCAGGCCGCCGGCACCGTCGTCAACAGCGGCTTCATCTACGGCCAACGTTGGGGCGTCACCAGTCGGGGCCTGGTCACTGTCGCGAACACCGGCACGATCTCGGGCGGCTCCCAAGGGATCGTGCTGTCCGGCGGTGGGGTCATCACCAACAGCGGCCTGATCGCCGGCGGCGATGGCATTGGCATCAGCGGTGCCGCCGGCACGGTCGTCAACAGCGGCAGCATCAGCAGCTACGGCGCCGCCGTGTACCTGTTCGAGGGCGGTACCGCCGTCAACACCGGGACAGGGCTGATATCGACCGATGGGCTGTATGCGGGGGTCATGGTCGCCGGCGGCGCCGGCTCTGTTATCAACAGCGGCACGATTGACGGCTACCTCGGTGTCGAGTTTGCCGGAACCTACAACGACACGCTGATCGACTCCGGAACAATTATCGGTAGCGGCGGCGCCGCGGTCCTGTTTGGCTCCGGCAACGACCTGATGCAGTTTCAGCCGGGCACCGCGCTGGTCGCGGGCAGCGTGGACGGCGGCGGTGGCACGAACACGCTGGAGTTTGCCGCGGGTGGCGGCACGCTGATCGGTCAAGGTGCGGATTTCGTCGATTTCAGCCAAGGCACGGTCGACGCCGGCAGCCAGTGGAGCATTGGCGGCAACGTTACGCTGGGTGCCGGTATCGACCTGACGATTTCGGGCAATTTGAGCGTGGCGGGCACGCTGGAGAACGCCGGTTCGATCTCGCCGATCGGCTACCTGGAAATAGCCGCCGGCGGCTATCTGCGTAACGATGCGTCCGGGACCATCGTCAATCACAGCGAACGTCCACGCTTCGATCCTACCGTGTATGCACCCGGCGGAGGCGACGTCACCATCGTCAATCTCGGGGCGATCGAGGATCCGGCGGGCAACGCATCGATCTATCTGGTGGATGGCGGCACGGTGGTTAACGGTTCCGCGACCGACACGTCCGCGCTGATCAGCGGCGAGCAGGGAATCTACGCCTATCTGGACCCCACGACCGTCACCAACTTTGGTTCGATCATCGGCTTCGGTAGCGGAGGTATCGGCATTGCGCTGATAGCTGGCGGCGTCGTCACCAATGGCGCTGCCGGTTCCACGTCTGCCGTGGTGAGCGGCGCCGGCTACGGGATCTTCATGCCGCAAGGCACCGGCACGGTCGTCAATTTCGGCACGATCTCCTCCGCTCGTTATGGTATAGATATGGCTGGCGGCACTGTCGTCGATGCGGGCCTGATCGCCGGCGGCAGCGAGGCCATCGATTTCGGCGGTGGTGGTGGCGGTGACCTGCTGGTCCTGGAAAATGGCTTCACCCTCACCGGCGGGATCGTTGCGTCCGGGACCGGCAACGTGGTGGAACTGCAAGGGAATGCCGGTGCGCCGGTCGCGGCGACCTACAACGCGCTTGGCCTGTCAGGCTTCCAGACCGCTGCCTTCGCCCCGGGCGACAGCAACTATGCGACGTGGACGATCACCAACGACGCGGCCCTGCCGGGCACGGTTGCCGGATTTACCGGCATCCACGACGCGATCGACCTGACGACGCTGAGCGACGTTGGTAACGACGCCACCACCAGTTTCAACGCGACGACCGACGTGCTGACGGTCACCGGCGACAATGGTTCGGTGCAGTTGCAACTCGACAGCGAGGATTACGCCGGCAACGCCTGGACGGCGCAGAATGACGGCAGCAACGGAATCGAGGTGACGCCGCTGTGCTTTTGCGCCGGCACCGCCATCGCCACGCCGGGGGGCGAGGTGCCGGTCGAACACCTCGCGGTCGGGGACCTGGTGCTCACCCTGTCCGGTCGGGCGCGCGCGATCGCCTGGATCGGTGCCGGGCGGGTGCTGGCGACACGTGGCCGGCGCAATGCCGCGACGCCGGTGATCGTGCGCAAGGGCGCGCTGGGTGCCGATGTGCCGCACCGCGACCTGCATGTGACCAAGGCACATTCGCTTTACCTCGACGGGGTGCTGATTCCGGTCGAGTTCCTGGTCAACCATCGCTCGATCCTGTGGGACGACCATGCGCAGGAGGTCATGCTGTATCATATCGAACTAGAAACGCATGATGTGCTGATGGCGAATGGCGCGCCGGCGGAGAGCTACCGCGACGACGGCAATCGCTGGCTGTTCCAGAACGCCAACACCGGCTGGAATCAACCGCCGAAACCACCGTGTGCGGAGGTCGTAACGGGTGGTCCGGTCGTCGAAGCGCTGTGGCGGCGTCTGCTGGATCGGGCGGGTCCGCGTGCGGGGCAGGTGCTGACGGGCGATTCCGACCTGCATCTGATGGTCGATGGATGCCGGCTGAACGCGACGCGCCGCGTTGGGTCGGCTGCCATCTTCACCCTGCCGGCGGGGGCTCGGTCGGTGCGCATTGCGTCCCGAGCCGCGGCGCCTGCCGAACTGGGTCTGGCGCGCGATCCCAGGGTTCTGGGTATCGCCCTGCGGTGCATCGCGGTGCGCTCGGGCAGCCGGTTCCGCATTATTGGCGTGTCGGATGACCGGCTGGTCGAAGGCTTCCATGGCCACGAAACGGATGGCGACCGCCGCTGGACCAATGGCGATGCGTTGCTTCCCGCCGATTTGTTCAAGGATTTTGCTGGCGGAATCGAACTGGTGCTGCATGTGGAGGGAGCAACGCGATATCGCGCCGATGACAGGTCGGACCGCAATGCGGCTTAGGTTCCGGATCTGATCGGGCTCCCGCGATCGACCGGATTTCGCCTTGAGTCCGCTTGCTGCCAAAGGCGTGACTGGCGTCCGACCCGTCGCGATCTCATCTGCATGCTATGACAAAGCGCCCCGCCCGATCACTCTCCGCGATGATGACCCAACTGACATTCGCATCATGGGAGACGATCTACCGCCGCACCTTGATGATGGCGCAGGGGACGTGCTCCGCCGCCGAGTATCAGCGCATGGTCATGGAGAAAGCCGCCGCCATGCAGGCGTCGAGCCTGGCGCTGATGACCGGGCGGGGCAGTGGCGCCGCCTTGGCACCTTATCTGGTTCGTTCCCGCGCCAACGCCCGCCGTCTGCGTCGAAAGTGACGCGTTACGCGCTTTCCCGCCGGATCGCGTCCAACTCGTCCCGGGGGGCTTCGGCTTCTCGCCGCAGTCGCCGGAAGCTTCGCACGCTGAACGGCAGCATTCCCAGATAGATCAGCCCGGCCGCTGCCAGCGCCGCCCAGGGGTCGGCCAGGGCGACGGCGGCGAAGGCACCGGTGCCCAGCAGCAGGGGCAGCACATAGGCTGACGGGACCTTGAAGTTCTTGAAACTCCAGATCGGCAGGGTGGAGACCAGGAGTACGGAGGTGCCGATCAGCACCGCGGCGCAGAACAGCGGATAGGCGGCGGCATCCAGCACCCAGGTCAGACCGAGCGACTTGGCTTCGAGGCCAAGGAACAGGGGGAAGAGCGCGAGACCGGCGCCGGCCGGGGCAGGAACGCCGGTGAAGAAGTTGTAGGCGTAGGCGGGTTTCGGCGCTCCATCAAGGGACGCGTTGAAGCGGGCCAGGCGCAGCGCCATGCAGACCGAGAACATCAGGCAGGGTGCGTAGCCGTAGGCGCCGCCACGTTCCAGCGACCAGAGGTACAGCACGAACGGGGGGGCGACGCCGAAGCAGACGAAATCGGACAGGCTGTCGAATTCCGCCCCGAAGCGGGAGGTGGCTTTCAGCAGGCGTGCGAGGCGGCCGTCCAGGCCGTCGATGACAGCGGCGGCGGTGATCGCCACGGCGGCGGCGCCGAAACGTCCCTCCAGCCCGAATCGCATCGATGTCAGGCCGGCGCAGAGGCCCAGCATGGTCATCAGATTCGGGATCATGCGGTTGAACGACGGGCCCTTGAAGCGCGGGCGGTTGCGCGGGCGGGGGCGGTAGCGCCGCAGCCGGCGGATCGGCGACCGGTCGCTCATGATGCCAGTTCCGCGATAACGGTCTCACCACCGATCATTGTCTGACCCTCCGTGACCAAGGGTAGCACACCTTCGGGCAGGTACAGGTCGGTGCGGCTGCCGAAGCGGATGATGCCGAAGCGGTCGCCGGCGGTCACCGGGTCGCCTTCGCGCACGGAGCACAGGATGCGGCGGGCGATCAGGCCGGCGATCTGCACCACGGCGATCTCCTGCCCGTCATGCAGGCGGATCGCCAGGGCGTTGCGCTCGTTGGATTCGCTGGCCTTGTCCAGGCTGGCGCTGACGAAGGCGCCGTGGCGGTAGGCGATGCGGGTGACGACGCCGTCGGCCGGCACGCGGTTGACGTGGACGTCGAGCACAGAGAGGAAGATCGACACTTTCCAGCGCAGGGTGGGACCGAGGCCCAGTTCGGGCGGCGGGGCGGCCTGTGCCACCGCGACCACGCGGCCGTCGGCGGGGGCGACGAACAGGCCGGCTCGGGGGGGCGGGACGCGTTCGGGGTCGCGGAAGAAATACAGGCAGAACAGGGTGAAGATCACGCCCAGCCAGATCAGCCACGCGCTGAAGGCGATGCCGAGCAACAGGACGATGAGGCCGCCCATGATGAAAGGGCGTCCAGCCGGGTGCGGGGGCGCCAGAACGCCGCGAATGTCGTCAGTGATGGCCATCAGGCGCGGGGTTATGGAGACTTACCCCGCGCCGGGCAAGGACGGTCCGGTCTAAAATGCGGACGGGAGACTGAACAGGAAGCGAGCGGCCTGTATGCACATGCGAAGGGCCGCGCCCGGGATCTTGCACCAGGCAAACGCGGCACTCAATTAAGCGTGCCCAAACCCGGCACAATTTGCCGGCTTGCAGGGAACCAACGCCACAGCCATGCTCACATCCAAACGAAAACCGCGGAGAACGATCGTGAGGGCGGTAGGACCGGTCAAACCAGAGCGTGCCACAAAGGATATGGCGGCCTTCAAGCGCGCGGCCGACAGCTACGTCCGGAAGGCAACCGCGAGCGAAAAATCCGCGAACGACGCGATGATTGCGCTGGGTATCCAGGACCACACAGGAAAGCTCACGAAAACCTACCGATAATCGGTGCATACGCTAAGCGCGTCCTTTGTCCTCGCCTATCATGGTTGCGATCGGAACGTCGCGGAACGCGTACTTGACGGTGAGCGGTTCGTCCCAAGCACCAACGATTACGACTGGTTGGGGCACGGCATCTACTTTTGGGAGGCAAATCCCAAACGAGGGCTCGAGTACGCGCAGGAACTGGCGGTCCGGAAGCGAGGCGCATCCAAGGTCGTCACCCCTGCCGTCGTTGGCGCCATTGTCGACATGGGTCTGTGTCTCGACCTGACAACACGCGCCGGGCTTGAACAGGTTCGACTGGCTTATCACGTGCTGGCGGCGGTGGCGGCTCGAAGTTCCTCGGGAAACATGCCGGCAAACAATAAGGATGGACTTCGGCGCAATCTCGATTGCGCCGTCATCAATACGATCCACGCAATCAATCGGCAGAACGGATCGCCAGCCATCGACACGGTCAAAGGCGCCTTCATCGAGGGCGAACCGATCTATCCGGCCGCCAGCTTCCAC
>DATAZJ010000030.1:0-3488 GCA_036272115.1 Rhodopila sp.
AGCATGACCGTACACCCGGTTTCGCCCAGGATGCGGCGCATGCAATGGATCGCGATCGGGTTGGCGACGGCGGCTATCGCGCTGAACTACATCGACCGTTCGACGCTCGCGATCGGCAACGTCACGATCCGGCAGGAATTCGGCCTGAACGCCACCGCCATCGGCGCGCTGCAATCGTTCTGGTCGCTGACCTATGCCTGCTTCCAGATTCCCGTCGGCTTCCTGCTGGACCGGTTGGGACCCCGCTATCTGGTCGGGCTGGCTCTTGTGGCATGGTCTGCGGCGCAGGCCGCCGGCGGGTTGGCCGGCAGCTACACGCAGTTGATGTGGGCCCGCATCGCCCTCGGCGCCACCGAAAGCCCGGCTTTCCCGGCTGCCGTCCGGGTCACCAGCGATTGGTTCCACGTCAAGGATCGAGGCAAGCCCACAGGCGTCTACAACTCCGGCGGCAGCATCGGCCCGGCCATCGCGCCGCCCTTGCTGACCGCGCTGATGCTGGGCTTCGGCTGGCGCACGATGTTCATCACCATGGGCGTGGCCGGGCTGGCCGGGTCGCTGGTATGGTTCATGGTCTACCGCGATCCGGCGAAGACGGCGCTGGCGCCGCAGGACGAGGCGTATCTCGCGGAAAACCGAGCGGCCGAGGCACCGGTGGAACTGCGCAACTGGGGCCGGCTGTTCAGGTGTCGCTCGATGTGGGGGCTGATGGGCGGGGCGTTCTGCTCCGGTTACGCGGTGTGGATGTACCAGACCTGGCTGCCGGCCTATCTGGAGATGCAGCAACACATCAGCATCGGCAAGACCGGGTTCCTGGCGATGATCCCGCTGATATTTTCCGTCCTCGGCGCCTGGGCGGGCGGCTGGGTGACGGACCGTTTCGCCCGCGGCGGGATGGAGATCGTGGCCAGCCGGCGCTTGCCCGCCATCCTGGGGCTGCTGCTGTCAGGGCTGTTCACGGTGATCGCGACGACAGCCGGCAATGCGACCGAGGCAGTAATCTGGATCTCGGCCGCGATGTTCTTCCTGTCGCTGGGCATTGCCGGGAAGTGGACGCTGATCACCGCGGTGGCGCCGCAGTCGTATTGCACGTCGGTTGCCAGCATCCAGAATTTTGCCGGCTATATCGGCGGGACGGTGTCGCCGCTGGTGACCGGGATGGTGGTGGATTTCACCGGATCGTTCGTGATCGCTCTCGCGATCGGCGCAGGAATCACGATGTTGGGCGCGGTTATTCTGCAACTCGTGGTCCGGAGACCGATTTCGGCGGAGGCGCTGGAGGGGGCCGGGGCAATGCTGGTGCCGCGGCGGGTGTAATACCAGTCCGCATGGGGACCGACTCTCTGCCGGCCGCGCCTCGTCATGCCGACGGCGGCGGCATCTACACCTTTTGCCTTTCCAATCAGAGGCATGGATGGCGGCCGTCACCCACCATGACGGTGAGAGGCCGGCTTCGGTGTGTCACTCTTTCGGCGGGCTGGTATAAGGCGCCACCAGGACTTGCCGTTGGGCTGGAGCGATTACGCGTCAGGTTTGGGACAGTTTTTGCGTGCCGGATGTGCAATTACAGTGGAGGGGCACGTAGCCCAGCGTCGCGGCGGTCGGGCAGGTCCACCCGACCGCGAAGGATGCTTCTGTCAGGATCGGACCGCTAGGTGATGATCCCGCGATCCGGGCGGGTAACGAACCGTCGCCGAGGTTTGTCCCGCACTACACCCGCATCGGCATCAGCACATACAGCGCACTGGAATCACCCGCATCCTGCACCACCGTCGGCGCCGATCCGTCAGCGAAGCGAAACTCCACCTGCTCGGGGATCTGGTCGGTGATGTCGTTCAGATACCGAGCCTGGAACCCGATCTCCAACGGACCGGCGTCATACTTCACATGGTCGGCGTCCAGTTCCTCGGTCGCCGTGCCCTGTTCCGGATTGGACGCGGTCAGCACCAGCAGGTCACGCGCCAGCGACAGCTTCACCGGCCGCGACCGTTCCGAGGAAATCGCCGCCACGCGTCCGACCGCATCGGCGAAGTCCTTCTTCCCCACTCGCAGCACCTTGTCGTTGCCGCGCGGAATAACCCGTTCATATTCCGGAAAAGTCCCGTCGATCAGCTTGCTGGTCAGCAGCATCTGGTCGGCATGGAACTGGATGCGGGTGTCCGATAGCGCCACCTCCACATTGCCGGTGACCTCGTCCAACAGCTTCCGCAACTCGTTCACCGTCTTCCGAGGGATAATGACGCCCGGCATCGTCGCCGCTCCATCCGGCAGCGGCTCCTCGACGCGCGCCAGCCGATGACCGTCCGTGGCGACCGCGCGCAGCACCGGCGTGCCCTCGCTGTCGGCGTGATGCAGGTAGATGCCGTTCAGGTAGTAGCGCGTCTCCTCCGTGCTGATCGCGAATTTCGTCCGGTCGATCAACGCCCGGAGCGTCAGCGCGGACAGGCTGAACTTGTGCGGCAGGCTGCCCGCGGTCATCGACGGAAAATCCTCGACCGGCAGCACCGTCAGCTTCGTGTCGTACCGCCCGGCCCGCAGCGACAATTGCGCATCGCCGCCGGGATGATCCAGCTCGACCTCCGCCCCGTCGGGCAGCTTGCGGACGATCTCATACAGCGTCGCCGCCGGCGCCGTGCAGGCACCGTTGCGCGACGATGACGCCGGCACGTCCTCGACAATGGCGATCTCCATATCCGTCGCGGTCAGCGTCAGCTTGCCGTCCCGCACGGCGATCATGACGTTCGCCAGGATGGGGATGGTGTTGCGCCGCTCCACCACACTCTGGACGTGGGCCAGCGCCTTGATCAAGACGGCGCGGTCGGCCTTGAGCTTCATGGTCTGTTTCCTACTTGGGTCCGGCCGCCGCTTCTGATCCCCGCACGGCGAGGAAGCAAGCGAATCGCACATCGGAGTGTAGCAAGGCGGCGGAAGGTCCGCCAAGGACCGTCATGCGTTCCCAGGCGGAGTTTCCTGTACCGAATGCGTCCTACGGACCCTGCGGGCCAAATTTCTCCCCGAAGCCACCGCGTGACGCCCTGTTCGGCGACCGGTTTTCAATGCCCCGCCAGCAACGGCCCCAGCACATCCTCGACCCCGGTAATCAGAATCTGCACCCCGATGCACAGCAAAAGAAACGCCGACATCCGCGTGATGGTGCGTGTCCCGGTCGGACCCATCATCCGGGTCAACCGATCGGCATAGTTGTAGGTCACCCAGATCACCGCCGTCATCGCCATCGCGGCCGCCGTCATCCCCAGAAAGAACCACCCCAACCCGGCAAACAACCGAGGATGCCCCGCCCCCAGCGCAACCGCCACCGCTATGGTGCCGGGCCCCGTGGTGAACGGTATCGTCAGTGGGAACAGCGCGATATCCTCGTACCCCTCGGCCGAGGCCACTTGCTGCTGCTTCCGATCCTCCTGGGTCTCCGGCGCGTTCAACAACCGCCAGCCGCTCAGCGCCACCACCAGCCCACCGGCCACTCGCAGCGC
>DATAZJ010000031.1:0-7984 GCA_036272115.1 Rhodopila sp.
CGTCGAAGACGACTTCAGCCCGCGCGCAAGGCGCGATCGGTCGCCAGCGGTGATGGCCGGCGGTGTCCAGCGCGATCGTCCGTGTCTCGATCGCCGATGGCCGCAGTCGTATTGTACCTCGGATTCTCCTGGGCAGCGGCACGGCCATCTCATCGATCCGCACAGTCAATTCCGAGCCGTCCCATGACATCATACTGGGGCCGATTGAAAGAAAATCGGTACCGCGCTGAACCGAACCCGAACTTCTTTCGGTCATCGCCCATCGTTTGTGCTTCCCGTAGAGCGCAACGTTCACCGCGCAATGCCGCATCGGATCGCCGCCGCCGCGCCGGCGCGCCCAGGCGTAGTAGGGGGAAAACACGCTGCCCAGGAAAGCGATTATCGTCAGTCCGCGGGTGCCGTCGTCACTGAGCACATCGACGTACCACCAGGCATAGCCGCCGGCCGGTGGCGTCAGGCTGAAATCAGGTCCTGCAACAAACTGGCTGCGGCCAGCCGTCCTGACAGCACCGCCATCGGCACGCCCGGCCCCGGATGAACGCTGCCCCCCGCCAGATACAGATTCGGCACCGCACTGCGCGAGCCCGGTCGCCGAAACGCCGCCATCGATCCGTGTACTGCCTGCCCGTAAAGGCCACCCCCCGTTGCCGGAAACAAGGCCTCGAAATCCGCTGGTGTCGTTACCACCGCTGCTTCCGTCCGTCGATGCACCGTCAGGCCGCATCGTTGCAGCAGGCCGAACGTCCGCTTCGCGCATTGCTCGATCTCCATTGGGGTGAAAGCGCGGCGGTCGCCGATGGCAGGCGCATTGATCAGGACCAGAAGACGTTCGCCTTGCGAACCGGGCTGTTGACCAGGCTCGTCGCGATCCTGCGCACAGACATAGACGGTCGGCTCCTCCGGGATTTGCCCGTGACGGAACACCTGGTTGAATTCCGCCTGATAGTCGCGGGAGAAAAAGACGTTGTGGCGCGTCAACGGAAACCCTTCGGTGACAGCCGGCAACGCCCAGGTGATCGCCGATAGTGAACGCCCGTCCTGTTTCGGCGTGCCGGCCGATCGCATCACGGCTTCACCGAACAGGCCGCTGGCCAAAGCGGCATAATCGGCGTTGCAGACAACCGCGTCGGCTTCGACATGTTCCCCACTCTCCAGCACAACGCCGTTCGCGCGCCTCGCCGCGACGGATATTCGGGCCACTGGGGTAGCCAACCGCACCACGGCACCCTGGCGCACCGCCTGATCGGACAGCGCCTGTGCCAATCGCACCATGCCGCCTTCGACCATCCAGACGCCCTGCTGCTCGACATTGGCGATCAGCATCAGCGTTGCAGGCGCGGCGAACGGTGACGATCCGCTGTACGTCGCATAGCGGCCGAACAACTGCCGTAGGCGGGGGTCGTGAAAATGATCGCCGAGTGCTTTCCACAGTGTGGCAAAGGGGGAAATGCCGCGCATGGCCGAAAGTCCGGCGCCGGCGGTGAGCGACAGTGCGGAGGGGCGGGCAGCGCGGATGAAGGGCTCCTCCAGCGTGCGATAGACCCGTTCCGCGCGTGCGCAGAACGATCTGAATCCGGCGGCTTCGGTTGCGCCCGCAAACGCGCCGATCGCGTCGGCGGATCGATCCCGGTCGGCGAATAGGTCGAGCGTTTCGGTAGCGCTCCAGGCATGCCGAGCGAGGAGTTCGAGCGGATGAAGGGTGAGGTGGGCGGACAGCGACGTTCCGGCGTCGGCAAACAGTGAATCGAACACCCAGCGCATCGTCAGAACGGTCGGACCCGCGTCAATCCCGCTGCCATCGACCTGCACCTGCCGGATTTTCCCTCCGGCTGCGGTGGCCCGCTCGAAAATCGTGACCGCGGCGCCCGCCCTCGCCAGATCGATCGCTGCCGCCAGGCCACCCGCCCCGGCGCCGATCACCGCGACGCTTGGTGTGCGCATGGGTCTCCCTTCCAACTTGGGATTGACTTATGTGTCATCTTAGCATGACACTCCAGACTGACAACTAAGATAGACGGTTTGAGGGAGGTCGCCATGGATGCCGTCACCCGGATCGAACGAACCCTGTCAGCCTCCTTGGATCGAGTCGATATCCCAGGCGGGCCGCCGTTGCTGGCCGCCGCCATGCGCCATGCGGTGTTTCCCCGCGGCGCCCGCATTCGGTCACGGCTTTGCCTGGCCGTCGCCGCTGCCTGCGGCGAGGACGACGAGGCCGCCGCCGAGGGTGCGGCCGCGGCGATCGAGTTCATGCACTGCGCGTCCCTGGTGCATGACGACCTGCCATGTTTCGACAATGCCGACACGCGACGCGGACGACCGTCCGTGCATCGCGCCTTCGGCGAACCGCTGGCCGTCCTCGCGGGCGATGCGCTGATCGTGTTGTCGTTCCAGACCATCGCCTGGGGCGCGGCCCGTTGCCCGGCTCGTCTGGCCGCGTTGACCCTGACACTGGCGGCCGCGACGGGCTTGCCGTCCGGTATCGCCGCGGGCCAGGCCTGGGAGTGCGAGCCAACCATCGACCTGAGCCAGTACCAGCGGGCCAAGACGGGCGCGCTCTTCGCTGCCGCCACCGTGGCCGGCGCCGCCGCCGCCGGTGCCGAATGCGGCCCATGGCATGGACTTGGGGAGCGACTGGGGGAGGCCTATCAGGTCGCCGACGACATCGCCGACCTGCTTTGCGGCGAGGCGGAACTCGGCAAACCCACCGGTCAGGACAGGGCGCTCGGGCGCCCCAACGCGGCGCTCGCAATGGGCATCGATGGGGCGATGCGGCACCTGGAGCGGTTGGCGGCCGCGGCGGCCGATTCCATTCCGGATTGTCCGGGATCCGCGGCGCTGAGGGCGCTGACCCTGAGTGAGGCGCGCCGCCTGCTGCCGAAGGATATGTCGCGGCGCGCGGCCTGATGTCCGGCCTCACGCTATCGTGGATGAACCAGGAGCACAGCCGCCAATCGCTCTCTGACCGCCTGTTCGGGATGCGCAATCGACTGCTTGCGAGCCCGAACTTCCAGCGTTGGGCCGCGGCGTTCCCATTGACCCGGCCCATCGCCCGACGCCGGGCGCGGACGTTGTTCGATCTCTGTGCGGGCTTCGTTTACAGTCAGGTGCTGTTTGCCTGCGTGCGCCTGCGGCTGTTCGATATCCTGCGGGACAGGCCACTGACACTCGAAGAGCTGCAACATCGGCTGTCGTTGCCCCCGGCGGCGGTGGACCGGCTGATCGAAGCGGCGATAGCGCTGGATCTCTTGCAACGCCGTGGGCGCGACCGGTTCGGTCTTGGGGTGCTGGGGGCCGCCGTGGCCGGCAATCCCGGCATCGCGGCGATGGTTGAGCACCATGCCCTGCTATACGCCGATCTGCGGGATCCGGTGGCCCTGCTGCGCGGTGAACAGGCCGATACCGAGCTGGGTCGCCTCTGGCCCTATGCCCGGGATGCAAGTCCCGCGACCCTGGGTGCGGCGGATGTCGTCGCCTACAGCGCCCTGATGGCGGCATCGCAGCCCCTGGTGGCGGCTGACGTGCTGGCGGCTTACCGGTTGGATCGGCACCGCTGCCTGCTTGATCTGGGCGGAGGCGACGGGCGTTTCCTGATCGAGGCGGCGGCAGCCGCGCCCCACCTGAAACTGATGCTGTTCGATCTGCCCGCGGTTGCCGACCGGGCCCGCGAGCGGTTCGCCTCGGCAGGCCTGACCGAACGGGCCACGGTGTTTGGCGGCGATTTCCGCGGCGACACGCTGCCGGCGGGTGCGGACATCATCTCACTGATCCGTGTTCTGCACGATCACGACGACGATGCCGTGGCGACGATCCTTAACGCGGCATGGCAAGCACTGCCGCCGGGCGGCACGTTGCTTGTGGCGGAGCCCATGGCCGGCACGCCGAATGCCGCACCCGTGGCGGCGTATTTCGCGTTTTACCTGCTGGCCATGGGCAGCGGCCGGCCGCGCCGGTCTGACGAACTCCTCGCGTTGTTGCATACCGCCGGCTTCTCAGATGCCCGGGTGTTGCCAACGCGACAGCCCTTGCTGGTGCGTGTGGTGGCGGCGACAAGAGGATGGGACACTTAAACCGTAAATCCTTATTGACATGACAGATTGTCAACTTAGGATGACACAACGGCTCATGCTTAAGGCTCGCGTGGCCCGGCGGGAGGTGCAGGGATGGAAGCGTTAGCGGTGGTCCTGGACAGGCCTGAAAGCCTCTCAGTGAGCCGGCTTGCGCTTACGCCGCCCGGCGATGCCGACGTGGTCGTCGATGTGTCGTGGAGCGGCATCAGCACCGGCACAGAGCGCTTGTTGTGGCAGGGGCGGATGCCGCCGTTTCCGGGAATGGGCTATCCGCTGGTGCCTGGCTATGAATCGGTGGGCCATATCGTTGCCGCCGGTCCAGCCAACGAAAAGCGAATCGGCGCTACGGTTTTTGTTCCAGGCGCGACTTGTTTCGGTGAAGTCCGCGGCCTGTTCGGCGGCGCCGCCTCGCGGCTTGTGGTGCCCTCCACACGCGCAACGACAATCGATCCGGCGCTGGGTGAACGGGGCGTGCTGCTTGCGCTTGCCGCGACCGCACGACACGCGATCGCCGGGGACGCCCTTCCGGATCTGATCGTGGGGCACGGCGTCGTCGGCAGATTGCTGGCCCGTCTTGTTCTGGCGGCCGGTGGTCCGCCGCCCATGGTGTGGGAGATCGATCCGCGGCGGATGGACGGCGCCCAGGGTTACGAGGTTTTGCTTCCCGACAGCGACACGCGGCGCGGATACCGCTGTATCTGCGATGCCAGCGGCGATTCAGGATTGCTGGATACGCTGATCGGCCGCATGGCGCCGGGCGGCGAAATCGTGCTCGCGGGCTTTTACGCGGAGCGGCTGTCGTTTGCCTTCCCCATGGCCTTCATGCGCGAAGCCCGGTTGCGCATCGCGGCACAGTGGCAGCCAAACGACCTGGAAACGGTGCGACGGCTGATCGACGACGGCAGCCTGTCATTGGACGGCCTGATCACCCATCGCAACGATGCATCCCGGGCGGAAGCGGCCTATCGCACCGCGTTTGACGATCCCACCTGTCTGAAAATGATTCTCGATTGGAGATCCAGTGCATGAACGCACCTTTTGACGTGGCCTTGTCGAGGCTCCGCGAGGAAGCGGCGATCGAGCCGGATGCGCCTGCGGCCGGTCCGGTGAAGAAGGAAACGCAGATCATTGCGATCTACGGCAAGGGCGGAATCGGCAAGAGCTTCACGCTCGCGAACCTCTCGTACATGATGGCGCAACAAGGCAAGCGGGTACTTCTGATCGGTTGCGACCCGAAAAGCGACACCACGTCGTTGCTGTTCGGCGGCAGGAGCTGCCCGACGATCATCGAGACCTCGTCGAAGAAAAAGCTGGCCGGGGAAGCGGTGAAGATCGGCGATGTGTGCTTCAAGCGCGACGGCGTGTTCGCAATGGAACTGGGCGGGCCCGAAGTCGGTCGCGGGTGCGGCGGCCGGGGCATCATTCATGGTTTCGAATTGCTGGAGAAACTAGGCTTCCATGAGTGGGGTTTTGACTACGTCCTGCTGGATTTCCTCGGCGATGTTGTCTGCGGCGGCTTCGGCCTGCCGATCGCTCGGGATATGTGCCAGAAGGTCATCGTTGTAGCCTCGAACGATCTGCAATCGTTGTATGTCGCGAACAACGTCTGTTCGGCGGTCGATTACTTCCGCAAGCTGGGTGGCAATGTCGGCGTCGCAGGCATGGTGATCAACAAAGACGACGGCACCGGAGAGGCGCAGGCGTTCGCAGCCGTTGCCGGCATTCCCGTGCTGTCGGCCATTCCTGCGGACGACGACATCCGCCGCAAGAGCGCGAACTACGAAATCATCGGCAAACCTGGCGGCCGCTGGGCATCGGTGTTCGAGCAGCTTGCCGAACAGGTGGCACTGGCGCCCCCGGTGCGGCCGTCTCCGCTGACACATGATGCGCTGCTGGGCCTGTTCGCCGGCGATGCGGTGGGACGTGACGTCGTGCTGGATCCCGCGACGCCGGACGACATGTGCGCAGCCACACTGCTGGAGAAGCCTTCGCTCGAAGTCATCTACGAGGGTTCGTGACGTGGACGGATCTGGTTGCCATGGTGGCCGGGACACGATGCTGGAGGCAGCGCGAGCGGCCGGCAAGAGCGAGTCCCTGGACCGTTTGCTGAAGGACTATCCGCGAGGCCCGCACGATCAGCCGCAATCGATGTGTCCGGCATTCGGATCGTTACGCGTGGGATTGCGGATGCGCCGGACCGCCACGATCCTGTCCGGGTCTGCCTGTTGCGTGTATGGACTGACGTTCACCTCGCATTTCTATGGCGCCAAACGCACCGTCGGCTACGTGCCGTTCAATTCCGAAACATTGGTCCGGGGCCAGCTCTACGAGGACATCCGCAACGCGGTTCATGAAACCGCGAAGCCCGCCGACTATGATACGGTCGTGGTGATCAACCTGTGCGTGCCGACGGCATCAGGCGTGCCGTTGGACAGGTTGCCGAAAGTGATCGACGGCGTCCGTATCATCGGCATCGACGTACCGGGTTTCGGTGTGCCGACGCACGCGGAAGCGAAAGACGTGCTGGCCGGGGCGATGCTGCGCTACGCCCGCCTGGAGGCCGAAGCGGGTCCTGTCGCCAGGCCTCGGGCGGTGGCCGATATGCCGACGGTGACGTTGATCGGCGAGTTGTTTCCGGTGGACCCGGTTGGCGTGGGGGCGTTGCTGGCACCGATGGGTCTGGCGGTCGGGCCGCAGGTGCCGTCGCGTGAATGGCGCGACCTGTATGGCGCGCTGGATTGCGCCGTGGCCGCCGCGGTTCACCCTTTCTATACCGCATCGATTCGCGAGATGCAAGTCGCGGGCCGCCCGGTCGTTGGCTCCGGGCCGGTCGGGGTCGAAGGCACGGCGGCGTGGCTGGATGCGGTCGGGGCCGCCGCCGGCGTGAGTGCCGACGCGGCGAAGGCGCGTGCGCTTCCGGCGATTCGGGCGGCGATGGACGCCAATCCCGTGAGCGCGCGTATTACCGTGTCGGGATACGAAGGATCCGAACTTCTGGTCGCACGGTTGCTGATCGAAGCGGGCGCGGACGTGCCTTACGTCGGAACCGCCTGCCCGAAGACGGAATGGAGCGAACCCGACCGCGCATGGCTGGAAAGCCGGGGCACACATGTCCAGTACCGGGCGTCGCTGGAGCAGGACATCGCGGCAATGGTGGACGTTCAGCCGGACCTGGCCGTGGGGACCACACCGCTGGTGCAGAAGGCGAAGGCGATCGGCATCCCGTCGCTGTATTTCACCAACATGGTATCCGCCCGGCCATTGTTCGGCGCGCCTGGAGCCGCCGCTTTGGCTGCGATCGTCGCGGCGCAGACCAAGGGCCGCGAGCGCTTCGCCCGCATGGTGAGCTTCTTCGACAAGGTCGGCACAGGTGAAACCGCCGGTTACGGATGGAAGGACATTCCCAAGGATCCGCCGGGATCGAAAGATCGTTATCGCAAGGCCCGCGAGGCGAAAGCCAAGGCGGTCCAGGCCGTGGGGACCTGACGCATGCTGGTTCTGGATCATGACCGCGCGGGTGGATACTGGGGCGCCGTCTATGCGTTCACCGCGATACGCGGCCTGCGTGTTATCATAGACGGGCCGGTCGGGTGCGAAAACCTGCCCGTGACGGCGGTGCTTCACTATACCGACGCGCTGCCGCCGCACGAGCTGCCCGTGGTGGTCACCGGCCTGTCCGAGGAAGAATTGTCTCGGAATGGCACGGAAGGTGCGATGCGCCGAGCGGCTGCGACGCAGGATCAGGATATGCCGGCGGTGGTGGTGACGGGCAGCATTGCCGAAATGATCGGCGGTGGGGTGACGCCCGAGGGGTCGAATCTTCTACGTTTCGTTCCCCGTACGATCGACGAAGATCAATGGCAGGCCGCCGACCGGGCGATCTACTGGCTGTGGAGCGAATTCGGTGCCAAGCGGGG
>DATAZJ010000032.1:0-4603 GCA_036272115.1 Rhodopila sp.
TCGCCATGCGGGCTACCCAGTCCTGCGTGGGAAGATCCAGCGTGGCGCGCAGCCGCGTGGTGCCGGACTCCCGCGCCATGGCTTCCAGCCGCAGCACCGTTTGCAGCGCCGGCGGCCGGCGGCGGACGGGCAGGACGGTCATGTGGTCCAGTTCGGCGCGGGCCTGCGCCAGCGTATCCGGCGGCAGTCCGGCGGCACCCAGCGCCAACCGGGCTCGGGTCACGGCGTGGGCCAATCCGGATCCGCGCGGGGCGAGGCGGCTCGGCGCCTGCGGGATGCCGCTGAGCAACGCCGCCTGTGCCCAGGTCAGGTCGTGCGCGGGCTTGTCGAAATACCACCAGGCGGCGTGGGCGATGCCGTGGCTGCTCTCCCCATACGGCGCGAGGCGGACGTACTGCGCCAGGACCGCCGCCCTGCCATAGCGCGCGGTCAGTGCCAGCGCCGTTCCGGCCTCGACCGCCTTCGCCCACAGCGTGCGCGGCCGCTTGTGCTGCATGCGCGCCACCTGCATCGCCAAGGTGGACGCACCCGAAGTGTGTCCGCCGCGCACATGCTGCCAGACCGCCCGCAGCACCGCGATCGGGTCCACGCCCGGATGTGACCAGAACCGCCGGTCCTCCAACGCCAGTGTCATGCGGATCACCCGATCCGGCGGCACAACCGGCCAGTAGCCGTATTCGACCTGCCGAGCGCCGTTCGGCCGCAGGGATTCGTGGCCAGCCTGGGTCAGGAAAGTGCCGTTGCGGTCGGTCACCACAGCGGTGGGTGCGGGCGCGGTCAAATGCGAGTCGGCCGCGACCCGGACCACGTAAGTACCGATCGTCCCCAGGGTCAGCGAGGCAGCCAGAATAGCCACGACAGCGCGGACCGGCCGTCCGGCGGACCCGGTCGCGGCCGTCCCCGTGGCACCGGAACCCATCACGGCCCGACAATCACTTTCTGTCCTCCCGTCGCGGCCGACACGCTTGGCTGGTATAGCATGTCCGCTGTCGCCGGCGGGTCGGTGAACACCCCGTCGGTGGTCGCGCGCATGCGGGTCCGCAGGGAATACGTGCCCTTCGGCAAGGTCATCCAGACCGCGACCACCTCGTCATCGCCGTACGACGCATAGGACGGTGCCAATGTCGGGCTGGCGGATGGGGTCGCATCCGCCGTGGCGGTCGCCAGGGCGGGGTTCAGCGGCTCCAGCCCAGCCGGCAGCGGCAGATGCAGGGCCACCTGGGTGCGGTCCTCCGGCGTGACGACCTCGTCCAGTTCCTCCACCACGTCGCCCGGCGCCAGATGGATCGCACCGTCGGCACCGGGCTCGATGCGGATCATCGGCGGGTGCACCGAACCCTGCGGCGGCGGGACGCGGAACAGCGTGCGGGTCAGCACGAAACCGTGCTGGTCGGCCGTGGCCAGCGCGCCCGGCTGCGCGGGGACATAGTCGGTGCCCGCCAGCACGGCGAGGCCGGCCCGACCCTGGATCCGGACCGCGCCGGGTGAGGCGGTGGTCGCCTGTAGCAGCGGATGGGTTTTATCCAGCGTACCCGTGACCGGGCCGCCCGGCATGGCGATCGAGGCCGCCACCGGCGCATCCGGCGCGTGCCAGGAAGCGGCCAGCGCGCGCAGGGCGGCGGCGGTGGCATTGGTGCTGCCCCAGCCCTGCCCGTCCGCCAATCCCAGCAGCCCGGTGCGCAGCACGGCCAGCCTGGAATCCTGTGGCGTGGCGGTCGCCACCGCCTCCGTCACCTGCGCCAGGCTGCGCGCTTCCGACGGCAGGATACGCGGACTGCCGCCGAAATCGGTCAGGCCCGCATAGACCGGCTTGCCGTCACGGGCGAGGACGTTCACCCGACCCCATAGCGTGCCCAGGACATCCGCCAGCAGCCGCCCGTCGCTGTTGGGCAGGCGCGCCAGCACGGTGGCGACATCCGCCAGCCCACCGGTCCGCAGCGCGGCGGCGCGCCGGGCGAGTTCATCGGCATAGGCCGCCGACGCATGACCGCCATCGGCCAGGGCGGTCAGGGCGGTGATCCGTTCGTAGGTCTCCTCGCCGCTGAGCAGATGCGGGTAGTCACTGCGCAAGGCGGCGGTAAGAACCTTCGCCATCCGGTCCGTCGCAGCCTTGTCCACCGGCAATCCCGCTCGGGATGCCGCGACCATCAGCCGATAAGCGCTCGCCGTCAGCCAGACGGACCCGTCCACGTGCGGAAAAAACGCCACCAGCCCGTTGTCGTCCGTAGTCTGCTTGATCGAGGCCAGCGCCGCGGCGACATCGGCCGACAGTCGGCCACGCAAGCCGGCCGCGTCCAGGATCGGGGTGAACGGCAGCAGCGCCAGTTCCGATTGGGCGAGGGCCATTCGCTGCTCTGCCCCGCCCACCGACGGCCGCATCAGGAAGCCGGCGCCGGCGATCAGCTTCACCACGGCCGGATCGCTGGCGAGCGTCACGGTGCGGAGGTAGCTGGCCGGTCGCGCCGGGTCGGTCAGGGCCGGAATGTCCAGCGCGCCGTTCGCACCGGTCGCCAGCAGCTCGCGCCGATGCACCACGGGGCGGTCCGGCTTGATCGGCAGGTCGATCTGCACCGCGTCGCCGGCATGGTCGGCGGTGCGTTGCAGCAGGAAGCGCACGCGGGCCGAAGATACGCCCGCCGCGGGTTCCGGCACCGTCACGGTGTAGTCGGTGCGGGCGGGACGCTGGCCGTTCCAGTTCACCGGCTGTTCGGACTTGCCCTGCACGGCCAGATGCTCCACCGAAATCATCGATGTACCGGCGCCACCGGGGCCCTCGACGATGCGGCCGATCAGCCCGGCGGTGAACGTGTCACCCGGCCGGACAAAGCGCGGCAGCGCCGGCTGCGCCACCACCGGCTGGCGGATTTTCATCGACCCGGTGCCGAAACCGAACCGGTCCGGACCGGCAACAGCCTTGGCGCGCAGCATGAACACCGTCAGCGAGTCCGGCAGCTTCACATGCACATGCGCCGTACCATCGGGACCGACCTTCACGCGCGGCACATAAAGCGGGACCGGCGTAAAGTTCTTGCGCACCGAGATGTTGGCCATGCCGAAATCGCCGGCTTCGTCGCCGCCGGGCGACTCGGTCAGCGGGATCACGCCGAATGCCATGTTGCGGGTGTCGCGGGCGACCATGCGGGTAGGGCGGTCGACAATGAACGCCGGCAGCGGATCGAGCGGCTGTTCCTTGGCCAGTGACAGCACCGCCTGATCGACCATCCAGACGGTTGCCTCGCCGGACAGCGGATGGCCGGCCGGGTCGGACAGATGCAGCACCAGGTCGAATTCCTGTTCGGGGCGGGCCTCGGCCGGTGCCTCGAAGCTGACCATGACGCGATTGTCGGTCGGGTTGACGTTGACCCATTTGGTGGCGGCCAGGGTGACCGGCTTGCCCTGGTCGAACGGTGCCATCGGGCCGGGCGGCGTCGGCAGGCGGCCGCGCATGATCAGGAAATGCACCGCCAGGCGAGGCACCTGCTGCTTGCGGATCGGCACGGTGTAGCGGCCGAAGCCGTTGGTGATGTCCACCCAGTCGTAGCGGAAGCGGCCCTCCGGTTCCTCCACGATCGCCAGGGCCCGAGCCGTCTGGAACGGGCTTTCGACCACCAGTGTCGCGGTTTCGCCAGGATCGTAATGGTCCTTGTCGGCGTTGACCGTCACCGTCTGGGACGGCGGGCGCTGCCATGTCACGGGCGTGTCGCCGGCCATGAACAGATCGACCCGCACCGTCTGGGTGCGCCCGACCTTGTCCGCCGCGGTGACTTCCACCAGGTAGACCCCCGCCTCCGCCACGCCGAAATGCAGCGTCTGGGCGTCGGCGGTGCTGGTGACGTGACGCTCCTCGACCGTCTCGTCGATCACCTGCGTCTGGTATTTGGCAGACCCTTGGGCAAAGTCGCTGGCCTGGAGAATGGAATTCCACTGGCGGTGGATCAGCTTGACCGTCATCGGCAGCCCGGCCACCGGTTTGCCGTCGCCGTCCAGCGCGATGATCTGCGGGTCGATCGCGCCGATCTGGGGCAGATAGCGCGGGACTTTCACCCCCAGCACAAACGGCGGCAGCGCGGTCACCCGCTGCACGCTGCGGACCTGGATGTCGTCGTCGCCGGTCACCGTCGCCTCGACCTGGTACTGGCGAGGCTGGGCGGTGGGTTCGATGGTCGGGTCCAACGTCAGTTGCGCCGAACCGCCCGCGTCGGTCTTGGTCTCCCGGCTCAGCACCGGGGTCGATCGGAACGTGCTGTCGCCGGAGAACCGGCTGTCGGAGGAAAACAGGAACCCGTCGCGGCCGGGCGGGGTCCAGACATAGGGGTACTGTGTCACGCGCCAGGTGATCGGTCGATCGCTCAGCAGCCCACCGGCGAAGAAGCGGGCGAGCAGGTCCACCTGGAACGGCGCATCGAGCGGGACGTGCGCCGGGGCGTTCAGCAGCACCTCGAACGTCGGCAAGCGATAGGCCTCTTTCTTCACCGTCATGGCGCCGCAGGGCTGGCCGTCCTTGGGCTCATACTGGATGGCGTAGTCCCCGGTCGCCTCGGTCTTCTGGTCGAATTTCAGGTGGAAGCCGCCGATTTCGTCGAGTGTGACGGGCAGGCGCCAT
>DATAZJ010000033.1:0-10151 GCA_036272115.1 Rhodopila sp.
CGACGAAGTCCCAGTTGGTGATCAGGGTCTGGGCGACGACCGCCATCGCCAGCGTGGCGATCGAAAAGAATGTGCCGCGCAGCCGCAGTGTCAGATAGCCCATACCGAGACCGATGACGCCGGAGATCAGGCCGCCCACCAGCATCATGACCGGCAGCGGCATCAGCGGGACCGTCTTGTGCAAAACGACCGTCGAATAGGCGCCGAGGGCGAAGAACGCGGCGGTGCCGAAATTGACGTAGCCGGTGTAGCCACCGAGGATATTCCACGCCGTTGCCAGAACGATGTATTGCAGCACGACGTAGCCGGCAAAAAACACGTAGGCATTGCCGACCCACAAGGCGACGGCAAAGGTGGCGGCGGCGACCACCAAGGCCAGCAGGATGAAGCGGATATTGCCCATCAGCCGCGCCCGAACAGACCGGAGGGCCGTACCGCGAGCGTGATCAACAGGAAGCCGAACGCGACGGCGGGCGACCAGGACGGGCCATAGAAGGTCGAGGTCAGGCTCTCCATGATGCCCAGGATCATCGCGGCGATGACGGTGCCGCTGAAGCTTCCCAGGCCGCCCATGACGCAGATCGCGAAGATCCGGCCGATATAGTCGCGGCCGATCGACGGCTCGACCGGCTGGATGATGATCAGGACCGCGCCGGCGATGGACGCACTGGCGATGGAAAGCCCGAAAGCGATCCGCTTGATGCGGCTGGGGCTTGCGGCCATCAGCCGCAGCGCCACCGGATCCTGCGCCACCGCCTGCACGGCTCGGCCTACAAAGGTATGCGACATGAAGAGTTGCAGCACGCCGACGAGTGCCAGCGAAACAATGCAGGGGATCAGCAGGCGCAGCGGCAGCTCGATGACGCCGAAATGAAGACTGGGGCCGATATAGGGCGCATCGACCAGGCGGTAGTCCACACCGAAAACCAGCACCAAGGTCACCTCGGTGATGAACAGGACGCCGAAGAAGAAGGCCAGGCCGCGGATCGATGCGTCACCTCGTCGTTCGAAGGAGACGTCGTAGACGTGATAGATCGCGACGCCTAACAGATAGAAGGCGGGCAGCAGGACGATACTGGACAGGATCGGATCGAATCCGAACACGCTGTTGGCGATATAGGCGGTGTAGGAGCCCAGGATGATGAAGGCGGGATGTGCGATATTGACGATATCGAGCATGCCAAAGGAAATCGACACCCCGATCGTGACCGCGGCATAAAAGCCGCCCAGCAGCAGCCCCGACACCAGGGCATTGCCCAGCAGATCGAAAGACAGGTCCATTGATTCGCTTATGACGTTTCCGGTTGCCAATGTGGCGAATGCCGGGGCGTTTGGCTAGTGCCCGATCGCGGTAAAGCGCGAGTCACGACGTGACCGCGATTTCCCGCGTGAATCAGCCACTCGGACATGACTGCGACGTATCGCGCTTCTCTGATGCGCGATACTAGCCACTATTCGCGGGGCGGCAGGGCAATCGGGTAAAGCAGGGCAATCGGGTAAGCCGGTCACCGTCATTCGAGCAATCCACCGGTCTGCACGCCATCCCGACATGCTGCGTGAGAGCCGCGATTGCTCACCCGATTGCCCTGCGCAGGGAAAAGGCCGCGAGGTCCTGGCGGGATTATTTGATCCGGTTATGCACCAGCTCCGTCACCACCCCGGGGTCGGCCAAGGTCGAAGTATCGCCCAGGCTGTCGGTTTCATCCGCGGCGATCTTGCGCAAAATCCGGCGCATGATCTTGCCGCTGCGTGTCTTCGGCAGGCCGGGCGCCCATTGGATGGCATCGGGTGAAGCGATCGGACCGATTTCCTTGCGGACCCAGGCGACGAGTTCTTTGCGTAGTGCCTCGGTGGGTTCCTCATCGGCGTTCAGGGTGACGTAGGCGTAGATCCCCTGCCCTTTCAGGTCGTGCGGAAAGCCGACGACGGCTGCCTCGGCGACTTTCGGGTGGGCGACAAGGGCGCTTTCGACTTCGGCGGTGCCCATGCGGTGGCCGGACACGTTGATGACGTCATCGACGCGGCCGGTGATCCAGTAGTAGCCGTCGGCGTCGCGGCGGGCGCCATCGCCGGTGAAGTACAGGCCTTTGAACGTCGAGAAATAGGTCTGGATGAACCGTTCGTGGTCGCCGAACACGGTGCGCATCATGCCGGGCCAGGAGTCGCGGATGCACAGATTGCCCTCGATGGCGCCGCTGAGTTCGTTGCCGTCGCCATCGACCAGCAGCGGCTGGACACCGGGCAGCGGCAGGGTCGCGGACCCGGGCTTCAGGGCAGTGGCACCCGGCAGCGGGCTGATCATGATGCCGCCGGTTTCGGTCTGCCACCAGGTATCGACGATCGGGCAGCGGTGCTCACCCACCACGCGGTCGTACCACAGCCATGCTTCCGGGTTGATCGGCTCGCCGACCGAACCGAGGATGCGGAGGCTCTTGCGGCTGGTCTTTTTCACCGGCCCCTCGCCGTCGCGCATCAACGCTCGTATTGCCGTGGGGGCGGTGTAGAAGATGTTGACCTTATGCTTGTCCACGACCTGCCAGAAGCGGCTGCTGTCCGGGTAGTTCGGAATGCCCTCGAACATCAAGGTGGTCGCGCCGTTGGCGAGCGGGCCATACAGGATGTAAGTGTGGCCGGTGACCCAGCCGACGTCGGCGGTACACCAATAGACCTCGCCCTTGCGGTAATCGAAGACGTTCTCATGCGTAAAGCTGGCCCAGACCATGTAGCCGCCGGTGGTGTGCAGCACGCCCTTGGGTTTGCCGGTGCTGCCAGAGGTGTAGAGGATGAACAGCGGGTCTTCCGCACGCATTTCCGCGGGCGGGCAATCGGGTGAGGCTTCGGCGGTCAGCGCCGCGTAGTCGTGGTCGCGCCCTGAGGTCATGCTGACCGGCCCGCCGGTGACCTTCACCACGATGACGTTCTTCACGCCGGGGCAGGTCTTCAGAGCCTCATCCGCGTTGGCCTTCAGGGCGACCTTGCGGCCGCCGCGGCGGCCTTCGTCGGCGGTGATCAGCAGCGAGGAATCACAGTCCTGCAACCGGTTGGCCAGGCTGTCGGGGGAAAAGCCACCGAACACCACCGAATGGATGGCGCCGATGCGGGCGCAGGCGAGCATCGCAACGGCGGCCTCGGGGACCATTGGCATGTAGATGGTGACGCGGTCCCCCTTGACGACGCCGAGGATCTTCATGGCGTTGGCGAGCCGGCAGACCTGTTCGTGCAGTTCCCGATAGGTGACGTGCTTGCTGACCGAGGGGTCGTCGCTTTCCCAGATGATGGCGGTCTGGTCGCCGCGTGTGGCGAGATGGCGGTCCAGGCAGGAAACCGATGCGTTCAGCGTCCCGTCCTCAAACCATTTGATCGAGACGTCGCCGGTGAAGCTGGCGTTCTTGATTTTTGTCGGTGGCTTTATCCAGGCGATGCGTTTCGCCTCCCCGGCCCAAAACGCGTCGGGATCGCGCGCGGCGTTCTGGTACATGGCGTGATAGCGGACGGCGTTGATGTGGGCGTGCGCCGCGATCTCTGGGCGAACCGGGATCAGGTGGGCATCGGCGAGGGGCGTGTCGGGCATGGACAGGGTCCTTCCGTTCATTTTTTGGTTCGGACGTGACCGGCGGCGGCAGGGGCCGACAGGCGTTGGGTTTCAGGCTAAGCACCATCTGGCGACGGTTCAAGCAACGCCGTCGAAAAAAGCGTCATGCCGGCCGGGCATGCAGTCTGGCGGGATGGGCGTGCGGTGCGCCGATCGGCAACACCGTTCTGCCATGGGTTTCGTTGATGATCTCGGCGGCCGCCAGGTAGAAGGCCAGCACCGCGGTCACCAGGCCCATATAGCCGCCCGCGACATGCAGTGACGGGATGCCGAACAGCTCCGACCCGCCGAGCAGGAAGAAGGTGATCCAGAGCGCCAGAAACACCGATTGCAGGGTGCGGTTCAGCGCCAGACTGCCGATCCACATGTAGAAGGTGAACACGCCCCACATGACCAGCCACCAGCCGACGAACTCAGGCGGTACCTTGGTGGGGAAGAACTGGACGAACAGGGCGAAACTCCACCAGAACGCACCGTAGGCACAGAAGGCGACGAAGCCGAAGGTGTTGCCGCGCGGCATTTCCATCAGCCCGGCGGCGAACTGGGCGGTGCCGCCGAATGCGAAGGCGCTGGCCAGCACGAGCGGCACGCTGGCGCCGGTGAACCAGCCCGCGTTCACCATGCTCAGCATCCAGGTGGTCAGGGCAAAGCCGGTCAAGCCCAGCGGCGCCGGATTGGCGAGTTTCATTGCAGATATCCTCCGCGCCGGCAGTTGGAACCCGCCGGGATTGATGACGATTGGTGTGCGCGGATTGGTTTCACATCCGCCGAACAGCTACCGCTCGGCAGGGTCCACTACGGAAACGACGCCGTCATTGATTTGGGTCAATAGCGACTCGAGCACGTCGCCGCGGCAGGGGCCGCTGACGCACACGCCGTCCGCGATGCGGAACTCCGCACCGTGGGTGGCGCAAATGATATGGCTGCCGTCAGCCGACAGGAAGCGGCCGGGCACCCAATCCAGCGGCGTGCCGATATGCGGACATGAGTTGATATAGACGTGGACGGCGTCGCCCTGGCGCACGGCGAACAGGCCGCCGAAGCCGCCATCCGCCGGCGGGAACGCCTTGGCGGTGCCGTCGGGCAGGTCGTCCAACCTGCAAAGCACCCGCGTGCCGTCCGGCATCAGATTTTCCATCCGCCCATCCGGCATAATTTGTCCCAGTGTGGCTTCGAAACCGGCATGACGGACAGCCTGGACTGGCGCACCAGTGCCATATCGGCGAGGTCCGGGTCGGCCTTGATGTCAACCAGCGTGACGGGTTTCGGCAGAGGGCGAACGGCTTTCATGTCGACGCACACCCAGTCTCCGGCTTCGGCGGTGGGATCGGGGTAGGCTTCACGGGCGACTTCGACGATGCCGACGATCTGTTTGCCGACGTTGGAATGGTAGAAAAACGCCAGGTCGCCCTTCTGCATCGCCTTCAGGTTGTTTTTTGCCATGTGGTTGCGTACGCCGGTCCATGGCTCGATTTTATTCGCGACTTGTTGATCCCAGGAGAAGGCGTCCGGCTCCGACTTCACCAACCAATAGCCGGTCATATTCTCTCCCCGTTCCTCAAACGCCCGTGGCGGGCGATCTTGTCCCTGCACGCCCGTGGCGGGCGATCTGATCCCTGCACGCCCGTGGCGGGCGATCTTGTCACCGCGAGGCGGCGTTGTTCAATGCCTCGGGTGGGAATATCTGGAGCGGTGTGGCTGCGGTCGATCCAGGGCGCGGCCGCAGTGGCATCGTAATCGTGGCATGGTAATCGTGGCATCGCAGGTGTGTGCTTTCGCGATTAGGGCCAATCGGGTAGAGGACAACCAGTGGACGTTCGCTCATCCGTCGCGCCGCCTCGTACGGGAAAGGCGCTGCATCGGTTCGCCAATCCGGGCCAGTTCCTGCGGCTGACCGGAGCTGTGCTGCCGTGGCTGTTCTGGGTGGGCGGTCTGACGACCGTGGTCGGCCTGGTCTGGGGATTGTTTTTCTCGCCGGACGACTGGCAGCAGGGCGATATGGTCCGCATCATGTACGTGCATGTGCCGTTCGCCTGGCTGGCGTCGGCCGGGTATTTCTCCCTGGCGGTGTGCAGTTTCCTGTCGCTGGTGTGGCGCCATCCGCTGGCCGACCTGGCGGCGGTGGAGATCGGGCCGGTGGGTGCCGGGTTTACCGCGGTCTGTCTGGCGACCGGCAGCCTGTGGGGCAAGCCGACCTGGGGGGCCTGGTGGGTTTGGGATGCGCGTTTGACGTCCGTCTTCGTGCTTTTTTTGCTATATCTTGGTCATATCACGCTGGTGCGGGCGTTTGACGATCCGACGCGGGGCTATCGTGCCGGGGCCATCCTGGCGCTGGTGGGGGTCATCAACCTGCCGATCATCAAGTTCAGTGTCGATTGGTGGAATACCCTGCATCAGCCGGCGTCCATCACCCTGCTGGGCGCACCGACGATCGCGACAAGCCTGTTGTGGCCGCTGCTGTTCACCACCATTGGGTTCAGCCTGCTGTTCGCGGCGATCACCGTCGCCCGGACCCGGGCCGCGGTGATGGAGCGACGGATACGGGGGTTGTTGATGGCCAAGGTGTCGTCGGCCGGCGCGGAAGAGGTTTTGTCGTGACGCATTGGCCTTTTATCGCCGCGGCCTATGTGATCGCGGTGGCGGTGCCGCTCGGTTTTTCGGTCGAGGTGTTCTTCCGGGTCCGGTCGGCGCATCGGCGGTTGCGGGCGGTTGACCCTCGCGCCAGCCGGGGGCGGGCATGACGCGAAAGAAACGGCGTCTGATCATCGTGTTGGTGTGCGCGGTCGGGCTGGGTTCGGCGACGGCGCTGACGCTGTCGGCGTTCAGCGATAATCTGGTGTTTTTCGTGTCGCCGTCCGATCTGGCCAAGTCCGGTCCCAGTGGAAGGCAGGTTCGGCTGGGCGGGTTGGTGGAGCAGGGGACGGTCGAGAAATCGACAGGCGGTCATGCCGGTGCTCAGTTCAAGGTCACCGACGGCAACAGCAGCATCGAGGTCGTCTACAAGGGCATCCTGCCGGATCTGTTCCGCGAGGGTCAGGGCGTGGTCGTGCTGGGAGTGGAGCAGCCGAACGGGGTGTTTCATGCCTCGGAGGTTCTGGCCAAGCACGATGCGACCTACATGCCGAAGGAAGTGGTGGACGCATTGAAGAAGTCCGGTCGGTGGAATCCCGCTTCCGGGCTGCCGCCGCCGGCGTCCACCTGGAACGAGCCGATGAAGTCGACCAAGCCGTCCGGCTGAGATGACCCATTCCTTATCCGTGCAGGTCTGCATCATGGGTGCCGGCCCGGTTGGCGGCACCCTGGCCTGCCGGCTGGCCAGTGCCGGGATTTCCGTGGCGCTGATCGATCAGGCGGCGTTGCCGCCGATGGAGAATCCGGCATTCGACGGCCGAGCGTATGCGATCGCGGCGGGGTCTCGGGGGTTGTTGGAGGGTGCGGGGCTTTGGGATGTGCTGGATGTGCCGCCCAATCCGATTCACGACATTCGGGTGAGCGATGGGCGTATTGGCCGGCCGCCGTCTCGGTTGCATCTGCATTTCGACCATCGGGAGGCGGGGGATGAACCTCGGCCGTTCGGCTGGATGGTTGAGGCGCGGTCGCTGCGCAAGACGCTGAATGCCCGGTTTCCGGTGCAGGCAGGGCTGCATCTGTTTGCGCCGGCGAGGGCGGAGGTCGAGCGGACGGATGATGGGTGTGTGGTCCGCCTGACGGATGGGACGATGATTTCCTGCCGGTTGGTGGTCGCGGCGGAGGGACGGCATTCTCCGCTGCGGGAGGCGGCGGGGATACCGGTGACGCGGATCCCGTATCATCAGACGGCGATCGTCTGTGCAGTGGCGCATGAATTGCCGCATCACGGGATGGCGCTGGAGCATTTTCTGCCGGCGGGTCCGTTTGCGGCGCTGCCGATGGGGCCGAGTGCCGATGCTGAGTCCGGTGGAGCGGCGCATGTGTCGGCGATCGTGTGGACGGAGCGGCGTGCGGCGGCGGATCGGATCATGGCGCTGGACGATGGGCGCTTCGCGCGGGAGGCCGGGCGGCGACTGGGGCCGCATTTGGGGGCGATACGAGCAGTCGGGCGGCGGTGGAGCTATCCGCTGTCGGCGATGATCGCGCACCGGTATGTGGATACGCGGCTGGCTCTGGCGGGGGATGCGGCGCATGGGATTCACCCGATCGCCGGGCAGGGGCTGAATTTGGGGTTTCGCGACGGGATCACCCTGGCCGAGTTGATCGAGGCGGCCGTTCGGGTCGGTGAGGATGTTGGCGGGGCGGCGCTGCTGGGGCGGTATCAGCGGGTGCGGCAGGCGGACAATTTGGTGATGTTCGGGATGACGGATGGGCTCGACCGGCTGTTCAGCACCGATCGGCGGTTGGTCCGGGTGGCTCGTGATCTGGGGATTGGGGCGGTGGACCGGTTGGGTCCGCTGAAGCGGGTGTTCATGCGGCGGGCGATGGGGGTGGCGTCGTCAGCCTCGGCTTCCGCTGGGGTTTCCGGATAAATCCAGGGCCGAGCTTATCGTGTGGAGGCGTCCGGCTTGAGCAGGGTACGGGAAAAGAGGTCTTCCGCTCGCGCTATGGCCAGTCGGTGGGCTGCTTCTTGCGGGCCGGCGAGTTTGCAGATTTTGGCCTTGGCCAGGCCGGCCGGGGTGCAGGTAGACAGGAACGCGTAGTGGCCGACGCCGGGGACCAGGTCCAGCTTGGCATTCGGAACGAGGTGGGCGGCGACCTGGGCGTTGCTGGCGGGGGCAGCCACGGTGTCGGCGTCTCCGGCGACGATCGAGACGGGTCGTCCGATTGCTTCGAGGCTGTGCGGCTGGATGCCTTGGATCAGGGCGGGCGCCATGGCAAAGATGGCTTTGATCGATGCGAGTGAATGATCGTCCTCGGCGCGGGCTTCCGACGCCGCGACCTCCGGGTCTTGCAGTGCTTGGGTTCGATCTGCCTTGGTTACGGTGAACTCGACTTGCGGTCGGCATAGGCCGTCGTTCGGATTTCGGTCGCAGAATGCCATAAGACGGTTAGGGTCGGCTTTTGCGCCGCCCAGCACGAGGGCGGTGAACCCGCCGGCGGAGAAACCGGCCGCTGCCAGCCTGGTCAGGTCCATATGGGGACCGATGGCTGTGTCGTTGCCGACGGTCCGCAGCGCCAGTTTCAGGTCCTCGGCGCGTTCCCATGGCAGGATCGCGCCGGGCACGGTCATGCGATCGCGGCCGTTGTTGCCAGGGTGGTCGACCGAAATCACGATGTAGCCGTCCTGGGCAAGGGGGACTCCGAACCATCCCATCATGCGGGCTGTGCCGCCGAAGCCGTGCGACAGCAGGATCACCGGGCGCCGACGGCCAGGGGCGAATGGGGCGTTGGGGGCTGCGTCGCCGACTCGGAACAAAGGCTGGCCGGGTGGGCCGATGTCGATGGGCTCGGGGTGGGCGGTATCCGTCGTGGGATACCAGACGGTGATCCTGAGCGTGGGGCTGTGATCGGCATTGCGGACGGCGGCGGAGGGTTCGTCCGCGGTGAGGTGGCGCTCACCGGCGATGTGGGCAGCGGCTGGGGTTGCCAGGATGAGCGCCGCGGCTGCAATGGATGCCAGGGCGGTTCGGAAGTTCATGCCGCGATTCCTTGCGGTTCCGTCATCGTCTTTCGCTTCCATCCTGCCGTGCGCAGATGGCCGGGACAAGCCAGCGACAGCCAGGACACGCCGGGCCTTCCGCCCCCAGTCCCAACCGCACACCGACGCCGGCGCACACCGGTTGTTGAAGCAACGTTACGCCCGCCCATGGGTTCTGGTCCCTGTCTCGATCGGCATCATGCCACAACAGGGAGCATGCGTATGAACAGCATTATCTACATTATCGGTCTCGTGGTCGTCGTCGCCGCCGTCCTGAGCTTTCTCGGACTTCGTTAGGGGATTGTCCCCTTACTGAAAAGACGCGCTCCATCGCCGGCACCCGGCGATGACGTGCGGGTGCTGCGTTCAACCGCCGCCTCCAAGGTAAATCCATCGGATTGAGCTTACAGATTGCACCAGTTCGAATTGCGGACGAGACTCCGTCAGTGACCATCCTGTCATGCCGATGACGGTCGGTTTTCCCGCATTGTGTTCTTCCCAACGTCGGGTGTCAGTCTTTCGGCGGAATATTACACGAAAGCGCGACCCACTAAACTACGACAACAGTCGCCGTCCACCGTCCACGCACCAATTTCCTGAGATCAAAACAATTGGCCACTATCGGCGACAGGTCCGGATTGCTCGAAAAAACCTAACTTCCGTCGCCACCAATCTCAAAATCCGAGCATCAGCAATAGTCGCCGACACAGCGCTCAGTCGGGTCCCGGGCGTTTCATAGTCCCGGGCGCGACGGTCCGAGGCCCACCGCGGACCTCGGACGAGAAGCGAACGTCACGGCGGCAGCAACGTGCTGCCCGATTATCACCCGCGCTTGACGAAGTGATAATCCGGCATCGAAGTCAGTTGCTGCTTCGTGGTGCCCGGCAGCACGACGCGATTTTCGCTGCTGGACTTGGTATTGCCGAACTGCAGCTTGTCGAACGGCAC
>DATAZJ010000034.1:0-9193 GCA_036272115.1 Rhodopila sp.
CCTGTGACGGGTTGGCTGCTGGATACCAATATTCTGTCGGAATTGCGTAGACCTCAGCCTGAACAGCGTGTCGTGGATTTCGTTCGCGGGCAACCGCTCGATTTGCTGTTCGTGAGTGTGGTGACGTTTGCCGAAATCCGGTTTGGAATCGAATGCGCGTCCGATCCAATGCGCCGCGCCGAACTGAACGAATGGCTGACGCACAAGGTCCGCCCCATGTTCGAGGGGCGCATTCTGCCGATCAGTGAAGACGTCATGCTGCAGTGGCGGCTGTTGGTCGAAGAGGGGCGGAAGGCGGGCCACACTTTCACACAGCCCGATCTGATCATCGCGGCGACCGGGTTGCATCATGGGCTGACCATCGTGACGCGCGACACTGGGGATTATTCGCTGATGCGGGCCGCGGTTTTCAATCCTTGGGTTGATTCGTAGGCGGGTCGTTCTACCCGCCCCGGCGGTTCGCCCTTCGCAGGGTTGGCGGGGTCGCAGCCAGTCGTTCCAGTTGCGGCGCCAGATCCTTTTCGGGGATGATGACTTCCACCAGCACGGGGCCGTCGGTTACTTTAACGACTTCGGACAGGACAGCGCGCAGGCTGCCTACCGTGCCGGCGCGTACGCCGGTGGCGCCGAAGCCCTTGGCCAGCGAGAGGTAATCCCAGACGGGCAGGATGTCGAACGGGGCGAATTCTCCGTCGGGCTTGAAGGCGTCCAGGTTCACGAAGGCCTGCTCGATGGCGTAGACGTTGTTGCTCATCACGAAGATGACGGCGTTCTTTTTTGCCATCACCAGGCTGGAGAGTTCCTGGCAGACCATGCGGAAGCCGCCGTCACCGGCCACCACGAAGGCGCGCTTGTCGCTGCCCAGCATGACGCCCAGCGCGGCGCCGGTTTCATGACCGAGCGATCCCCAGGCGGCGTTGGAGATGAACCCGTCGCGGGGTAGGTCGAAGAGATTGCCAAACACGTAAAGGGCCGTGCTTTCGCCGAGGACCAGCGCGGTGCTGCCGACCAGATTTTCCCGCCGGAGAAAATCGGCCAGTTCAACCATGAAGATATTGTAGGTGAGGTGATCGCTGGGTTGTCGGGGCGGCGGGATCGCCGGGCGTTGCGGCAGTTTCGCCGGCGGAGGTGCGGTGCTTTCGTATCGGGCCAGCAATCCCTCGATGAAGTCGCGCATGGTGACCTGGTGGTAGTATTGGTGGCCGATGCGGACTTCTTCCTCGGTCACCTCGATCATGACGCCGAAGCTGGAGGCCATGATGTTGAGGTAGTCGTCGGTGATGATGGTTCCCAGTGCAACGACACAATCCGAGGCCGATACGAAATCCCAGGTGCTGGGGGGCGAGGCGGGACCGGCATAGGTGCCGATGAATTGCGGCTGGGCTTCGTCCAGCACCGTCTTGCCCAGGGAGGTGGTGGTAAATGGCAGACCGCTGCGATCGACCAGGGCCTGCAAAGTGTCGCGCAGTCCGAAGCGGGCGATTTGCACGCCGGCCCAGATGACCGGCTGCCTGGCGGCCTGGATGCGTGCCCAGGCGGCATCCAGGGCGGCGCGCAGCGATGCGGGATCGCTGACGGTGGGAATGGGTGTCAGGGTCGTTGATGGTTCGCCGCATGGCAGCGTCCATACGTTCTTCAATACCTCGATATAGATCGGCCGCCGGTGCGTCAGCATCGCGGTGAAGGCCGTGTCGATCTGTTCGGCCGCTTTTGCCGGATCGTCGATGATCAGCGACGCCACCGTGACGTTCTGGAACACGAGGCGATCGGCCTGGAGGTCGCCGGTGCTGTGGTGGAACAGGATCTTCTTGGTGCGTTCCAGAACCCGGTCCGACGTGCTGGGGCTGGCGGAGATCACCACCACCGGGACCCGTTCCACGAACGATCCGGCGACGCAGTCCAGCAGGCTGAACGTGCCCACGCCGTATTGCACGCAGGCGCAGCCGACGCCTTTGTAGCGTCCGTAACCATCCGCGGCGTAGCCTGAGCCGAGTTCGTTGATATTGGCGATGCGGGTGATGCCAGGGCTGCTGTCCAGGACATCGATAAACGGAGCGGCGTAGTCGCCGGGAACCGTGAAGACGTGCTGCACCCCGACTTCGCGCAAACGAGCGATAATGTATTGAGCGACGTTCATGGCTTACCCCACTGCCGGCGGATTCAGGCAACTCGGTGTGGCATCGTCGAGCGTCTGTTGCGCGTTGGTGACCTTGACGCCGCCGGACAGATCGCCGCATCCCGGGCACGGGTTCGGCATCAGCGCGTAGTTCGGATCGGTGATCCAGGTTGGCCGTGTCAGGCCGAAGAAGTCCTCCAGCATGGACTCGGCGATGTCGAGCGCGCCTTCGACCCAGCCCTGACCGTAGGAATAGGCCTCGCCGACGATGAAGATGTTCTGGTCGTCCACCGGCTTGCGCATCCGGCACATGATTTCATCCAGGCGGAAGTTGGACTTCCATTCGTGCCAGCCGCCGCCGTAGGGATCTTCGTTCCAGGTGTGGTAGACCGCCGAATACGGCAGCGGAATGTCCGGCATGGCGTGCATCGCGGCGACCTGACGGTTGGCGGCGGAAACCATTTCGTCGGTGGCATGGAACGGCGTGTCGGGGATCGGATTGGTGACCTGCGGTTTCATGCTGTCCGGCACGTAGCCGCGATAGGGCTCGCCTTCCTCCAGGCTTTTCCAGAACGGCACCGTGCTCATGTCGTTGTAGCTGGCCATCAGCAGGGAGTTCATGTACGGCTGGCCGCCTGGTTGTTCCGCCTCGGTGCCGAAATAGTAGGTCTGGCGCACCGGCAGGTCGGTGACGGAGCGGCCGGCCTCCAGCCCGAGCGCGCGCCACCAGGGCGTTTCGTAGGCCAGGAACAGTTTGAATGCGGTCTGGATCAGCACCGATGGGATGTTTGCTTTCAGCCAGGGGTCATCGAAGAAGCTGCTCTTGATCAGTTCGAGCGAGCGCCTTGGCATGGCCAGGATGATCTTTTTGGCGCGCACGGTGATGGGGCCGGCGCCGTGCAGCAGCCTGGTCCGGGCTTTTTCGGTGATGGTGGGCTGGAAATGCAGGGTGTAGGGATATTCGCCTGTGCCGATCTCGATTTCCGCCAGGCGGTGGTTCAGCATGACGCGATGGCCGGCGGGCAGTCCGCCCGGCATGTCTTCGTTGAATTGCCTGGCGAGGGTGATGGGCAGTTGGTCGTAGCCGTCCCGTAACGTCAGGAACTTGGTGGTGTCGGTGTATTCGGTGGCCGGCAATTGCGTGACCGCGTTGGCGTTGGCGACGTTCGCCTCATAACCGCCGGCGTCTTTCATGAACTGATAGCCCTCATTGCTGAGGACACGGGCGGCGAGGTCCCAGAAACCCCATTTCCACAGGGGGCGGCCGTAGGCGCTGACTTTCATCAGGTCGCACAGCGACAGGTTTTCCATGCCGGGGAAGATGTTGTTCATCATCCGCACTTGCAGATTGGTCGGCCCCTGCCCGCGCTCGCTGAACGACATGTTGTACGGGACTTTGTCGGGATCGGCGAGTTCGTGGAGGCGGAGATGTTTGCCGCGCAGGTAGAACAGATTGCAGTTGGCGCCGACGGGTTCCGGTGCGCCCATCGGAAAATCTTTCTTCGCCAACCCCAGGTGATCGACCAGGCTGGCGACCATGATGTGTTGGGTGGGGATGTAGCGCATGCCGCCGACCTCGGCCTTGACGTTCGGCAGACCGGGGATCGTGACTGTGTAGAGTCGGCCGCCGATGCGGTTGCTGTATTCGAACAGTGCGACTTTTGCCTCGGCGCCGAGGCTTTGCTGCAGACGCCATGCCGCGTATGCGCCTGACACGCCGGCGCCTACGACCGCGATATCGAGATCCATCCTTGTATTCCTCCCCCGTCGCGCGGAGGAATACCATAGTTGTGTTTCTGGGGCAACGAACAACCAGAGGGTGAAAATACTGTGTGATACTGCCGTATCTGGCGTGAGCCTGGCTACGGTATCGCCGAATTCGGCGCTCGGGAACGGTATGTTGCCGATTTCGGAATTATAGAAGTAGCGAATACGGAATGGTCACGTTTTCGTGTACCAAGGCGGTCCAACCGCCTGTCATGGTCGGGACGAGGCTTTCAACCGGGTCGGAGGAATTGTTTGGACAACGATCTTACCGGCCGGGAGATTAGGCAAGTAAGAATTTGGAACCGCAAATGAACGCGGATAAGTAAAATGAAAACTGGACCCTGCCCTTCCGTCGTCGCTCGCCGTCGTCCGGTCATGACTCCGCTGGTCGGGCGAAGGCGCCGGGTTGCGTGGCATCCGCGGGCTTGTGGGCGAAGGTGGCGAACAGAGCCAGTGCGACGAAGGTGAAGCCGCCGACCAGATTCCCCAGTGTGACGGGCACCAGGTTCCACACCACCCAGTCCGCGATGGAGACCTTGGCACCCATCATCATGCCGGCGGGGATGATGAACATGTTGACGACGGTGTGCTCGAACCCCTGGGCGAAGAAGATCAGGATCGGCATCCATGCGCCAGCGATCCGGCCGATAACGGAGGTGGAACAGAGCCCCATCACCACGCCCATGCAGACCATCCAGTTGCACAGGATCGCCTTGACGAAGACCGTCAGCATTCCGGCCGCGCCGAACGCGGCATAGCCGGTGGTCTTTGCCTGGGCGAGTTGCACGACCCGTTGCGCCACCCCGGCGGGGGCGATTTGCCAGGCATTTGTGACCGCTATGACGAAAAATACGGCGTAAATGACACTGCCGAGGAGATTGCCAAGCAATACCCATGACCAATTCGACAGCATTTGCCCTATTTTTACCTTCCCGGCCATGACGGCCATGGGCAGCAGTGCAAAACTGCCGGTGAGCAGTTCCAGCCCGAGCAGGACGATCATGACGAAGCCGACGGGGAAAATGAGGGCGCCCACCAAAAGCTGCCCGGTCTGCACCGCGGCGCCCAGGGCCAGGCTGGTGGCAATGCCGAGCAAGCCACCTGACATCATGCCCCGGATCATGAGGTCGGAGGGGCCAAGTTTCGCTTTGGTCGCGCCGGATTCGATCATTGCGGCGGTGATCGCGGCAGGTGCCAGGGAATCCATGCGGTGCTCCTCACACGTCGTGCAATCGTAATGAAGCAAGCGTCGTGCCAATCGGGATGCGCGATGGTCGTACTCGGCTATGTGGGCGGTTGGTTGCGCCTACGCTGTCCAGCCAAAGCGCGGGAACATCCAGCCGAGGGCGTCCAGGATCATCGCGTTCATCTCCGGCGAGAAGGTCGAACGCCAGCCGCCGGAGATGCCGCTTCGGAAAAATGACCCCTCTTGCGCAACACCGGGCGTACGGCCACCCGACAAGGCGGTGAACGACGATCGTGCGACGCAGTCCGCCACGACAGCGTCATCGTCGGCCACGCCGAGGAACCGGAACAATTCTGCCGCCACCGGCGCCGGGGATTCGCGCATCTGTTCATAGGTCACGGTGATGCAGTCGGCGGGGAATTGTTCGGTCAGCGCAAGCATCGTGCGGGCGCCGTTGTTCAGCGATGGGAACGCGCTGGAAATGAATGCGGTCTTCGCCGCGACGTCATCGTGCCCCAGGCGAGGCTGGTGGAAGAAGTGCCAGGCCGAGGCGAGCACATCGCGGGGATCCCTTGCGATACCAATGAACTTCGCGTTCGGAAACAGGCGCTTGATGCGTTCGAAGAAGAACACGTTCTCCGGCGTCTTTTCCCCGATCGCACGGCATGTCCTGCCGACGCCCTGACGGTCCAAAGCCAGTAGCACCCCCGTTCCGAGGAGGAATTCGGTATCGTCCGGCTCCGGCAACGGATAGCCGTCGCCGTGGCTGAACACGGTGCCGTTTTTCGCCGCGATCGCGTCCCGCCGTGCCGCGGCCATGGCCTCCAGCGGTTCGGCGAGATGCTTGGAGAACAGGCCTTCGCCGCGGCAGGAAACCTCGGGGTGGCTGTCGAGAAGATATTGCAGCCAGGTGGTGCCCGAACGAGGGGCGCCGCCGACGAAGAACAGTTGCATCCGGAGCAGGCGCAGGAGCGCTTCCTGGCGCTCGATCCAGGCTTGCGGGCTGGTTGCCATGGGTTGTCCTAGGCCGAGGCGACAGCTTGCATGTGCGTCCGCAGTTCATCCACCAGCACGCGGATGTTTTCGCTGTAGTCGATCGGCACGGCGACCAGGTGCACGCCGCCGCCGGTAAAGGCGGCTTCCAGTGCGGGGATCAGGTCGGCGGTCGCGGTCACGCGGGTGCCCTTGGCGCCATAGCTCTCGGCGTATTTGACGAAGTCGGGGTTGCTGAAGGTCAGTCCGAAATCCGGGAACTCGTCCACCGCCTGCTTCCAGCGGATCATGCCGTAGGCGCCGTCGTCCAGGACCAGCACGACGAGGTTCAGCTTCAGGCGAACCGCCGTCTCCATCTCCTGGCTGTTCATCATGAACCCGCCGTCGCCGCATACGGCCATGACCCGCCGTTCCGGGTACAGAATGGCCGCCATCATCGCCGACGGCAGGCCGGCGCCCATTGTCGCCAGGGCGTTGTCGAGCAGCAGCGTATTGGCGAGCAGGGTGCGATAGTTTCGGGCGAACCAGATCTTGTACATGCCGTTGTCCAGGGCCACGATCCCGTCGGGCGGGATCACCTGGCGCACGTCATGCACGATACGCTGGGGGGTAGGCGGCCAGCGGTCCTCGGTGTTGCGATCGGCGATCCGGCTCAGGATGTTGTCACGCAGCGACAGCAGGGCGCGGGCGTTGGGCAGTTTGCCCTCCAGCCGGTCGGCCAGCAGTTCCAGGCTGGGACCGACGTCGCCCACAACCTCGGCATGCGGGAAGTAGACCTGGTCGACGTTGGCGGGGGTGTAGCTGATGTGGATCACTTTTGGGCCGTCAGGTCCCATGATGAAGGGCGGCTTCTCGATGGTGTCGTGGCCGATGGCGATGATGACGTCCGCTCGGTCCACCGCATCATGCACGTAGTCGCGCTCCGACAGGGCGGCGGTGCCCATGTAGAGGTTGGTGCCGCTGGCCACCGTGCCCTTGCCCATCTGGGTGGTGAAGAACGGGATTTGCGTGCGGCGCACGAAGCCGGTGAGGCCGGAGGTCGAACGGGGCCGCGACGTGGCGGCGCCCAGCATGATCAGCGGGCGTTTGGCGGCCAGGATCATCTCGGCGGCCCGGTCGAGTGCGACGCGGTGCGCCACGGGGGTCTCGATCGGATGGATCGGGAAAGGCTGGATGTCGGGGGCTTCCTCGGATGCCACGTCTTCCGGCAGTTCCAGCAGGACGGGGCCGGGCCGTTCTTCCATGGCGACGCGGAAGGCGTCCCGCACCACGGCCGGGATGCTGGCGGCGCCGGCGATCTGCCGCGAGAGTTTGGTCAATGGCTTGAAGGTGCCGACGACGTCGACGATCTGGAAGCGGGCCTGGCGGCTGGTGTGGATGGCCTTCTGGCCGGTGATCATCACCATCGGCATGGCACCGAGCAGGGCGTAGGCGGCGCCGGTGGTGAAGTTCAACGCGCCCGGGCCCAGGGTAGCGATGCAGACGCCGGGCTTGCCGGTCAACCGCCCGTAGGTCGCGGCCATGAATGCGGCGCCCTGCTCATGCCTTGTCACCACCAGTTGGATGGAGGAACGCCGCAGGCTTTCCAAAACCGCCAGGTTTTCCTCGCCGGGAACGCCGAAGATGCGTTCCACGCCCTCGTTCTCCAGTGCGGCGACGAGGAGGTCGGATCCCTTCGGCATGGCAGTCCCTTTCGAGGGGGGATGGGGTGGGTTACTCCGCCGCCCGCATCGGTCGGGATTGCAGGCGGTTTCGGTCCAGCTTGTATGCCTCGCCGCCTTTCAGGATGGCAACCAGGCGGTCCTTGTGCCGCAGGATGTTCACGTCGGCGACCGGATCGCCATCAACCAGCAGCAGGTCGGCGAGGTAGCCTTCGCGGACCTGGCCGGCCTGAATCCCCATCAGGGCGGCGCCGTGCTGGGTGGCGCAGACCAGGGCCTCGGACGGGGTGTAGCCGAGGTAGTTGACGAAGTGGCCGATGTCGCGGGCGTTGTCGCCGTGCGGCGTGCGGGCGAAGCCGTAGTCGCCGCCGATGACGACCTTGATGCCGCGCTTCTTCATTTCGGGATAGACGCGGGAGGCAGCGGCGAGACCCAGTTCGATGCCGTGGCGGATGCCATGCGGGATGGCGCCTTCTGGGGCTTCATGGACCGCGGCGTGCAGCAAGCCGATGGCGGGGCCGACGAAGACCCGGTCCTTGACGGATTCCAGCAGGTCGAGGGCTTCTTCGTCGGCGTGTTCGCAGTGGTAGATGACGTCCACGCCACATCGCACCGCGCGTTTGACCGATTCCGACGCTCGGCAATGGGCGTTGACCTTGCGTTGGAAGTCGTGGGCGGCGGTGACGCCGGCGCGGATTTCCGCCTCCGACATGACGGTGCGGGGCAAGGCGCCGGTGTGGGTGTGGTCGTCGCCGGAGATGTTGAGTTTGATGCTGTCAACGCCCTCACGCACGCACAGGCGGGCGAGTTTGGTGATTTCATCCGGGCCGTCGGCGACGACGGCGAAACTGTCGCGATGCTGATGGGCCTGGCGTTCATCGCCGAGGCCGCCGGTGACGGTGATCTCGGGGCCGCAGGCGCGCAGGCGGGGGCCTTGGAGTTCGCCGGCCTCGATGGCGTTACGGATGACGACGTCGATGCGGAGCTTGGCGCTGGCGGCGCTGTAGGCACTGGTGAAACCGTGATCCAGCAGCAGGCGGGCGTTGCGGGCCGCGATGAGGGTGTGTTCCTCGGGCGGGGTGTCGCCGATATCGGTGCCGCGGGCGGCGTTGATGAAGGTGATGTGGGTATGGCCCTCCACCAGGCCGGGCATCAGGGTCATGCCGTTGGCGTCGATGATGTCGGCGCCGGCGGCGTCGAGTTGGTTGCGATCACGGGCGATGGTGCGGATGCGTTCGCCGTCGATCATGACGTCGGCGGGATAAGCGGGGGCGCCGGAGCCATCCCAGACGCGGCAGTTCTTGAACAGGGTTTGGGTCATCGCGGTTACATGTCCACTACGGCGCCATCGTGATGCGGGCGCATCCGGATGGGGCGGGGTCTTTCGGGGAAGTTCTTTTGCGCATTGGGCAGCAGTTCGACGCCGATGCCGGGGCCGTTGGGGATGGGCATGAAGCCCTTGTGCGGTCC
>DATAZJ010000035.1:0-10885 GCA_036272115.1 Rhodopila sp.
GCGCCGGGCGCCATGGCCTTGATCGCCGCCTGCAGCTCCGCACGCTTTTCGTGGATCGAGGCGATCACCGGCCCCATCGCGACGCCGACATCCACCAGCACCGCCTCGGACAGTTGCAGGCTGGCCTCGATCGTCTCCGGCACCGCGTCGGATGCGCCCGAACGATACAGATGCGCCGCGTGGCCAGCGTCACGTGCGCGCGCAACGATCAGCAGGTCCGCCCGCTCCGCCCTTGCGCCGGCGACCAGCGCGTCGGCGGCACCCGAGTCGTCCAGCGTCACCACCAGGGCTCGGGCGGTGTCCACATGCACCCGCCGGAGCAGGGCGATCTGGGTCATATCGCCGAAATACACCGGCTTGCCGGCCTTGCGCTGCGCCGCCACGCGACGCGGGTCGCTGTCCACCGCGACATACGGCACGCCGTGGCGTTCCAGCATCGCCGCCACGGTCTGGCCGACCCGGCCGAAGCCGGCGACGATCACCCGCGGCAGCGCGTCGTCCGTCTCCGGCACCAGCAGCACCGAATCGATCGCGGTCTTCGCCGCCAGACGCGGCGCCAGACGGTTGCCCAGCACCGACAGCAGCGGAATCGCCGCCATGGTCAGCGCGGTGATGAACAGCACCTCACCGGCGGTGTCCGGCGCCAGCAGATGCGAGCCCATCGCCACCGAGACGATGACGAAGCCGAATTCGCCGCCGGGGCCCAGCAGCAGGCCGGTTTGCAGGCCGGTCGCCCAGGCCGGGCCGAACAGCCGCACCAGCGGCGCGATGAGCAGCAGCTTCAGCAGCACCATGGCACCGGCGCCGCCCAGGATCAGCAGCGGATGCGCCACCATGGTGCGAATATCCAGGCTCATGCCGATGGAGATCAGGAACACCCCGACGAACAGGCCCTTGAACGGCTCGATGGTGACCTCGACCTGGCGGCGGTACTCGGTCACCGCCAGCAGCATGCCGCCGATCAGCGCGCCCAGCGCCATCGACAGGCCGGCGGCGGCGGTGGCCACGCCGCAGGCGATCACCACCAGCAGGCAGGCGGCGACGAACAGCTCCGCGCTGCGGGTGCGGGCGACGCTGCGGAACAGCGGGCGCAGCACCAGCCGGCCCAACGCGACGATGGCCGCCACCGCCGCCACCGCCTGGCCGATCGCCAGCCCGATATCCGTCGCGGTGGCCGCGTGGCTGGCGGACCCCAGCGCGCCCACGGCGAACAGCACCGGGACCACGGCGAGGTCCTGGAACAGCAGCACCGCGAACGCGGTCCGCCCGGTCGGGGTGTTCAGCCGCTTCTCCTCGGCCAGCACCTGGATCGCCACGGCGGTGGACGACATCGCCAGCGCCAGGCCGATCACCACCGCGCTGTTGCGGCTGAATCCCAGCCCGAACGCGGCGGCGGCCAGCACGCAGGCGCTCAGCACCACCTGCAGCCCGCCCAGGCCGAAGACCAGCCGGCGCATCAGCCACAGCCGCTCAAACGACAGTTCCAGGCCGATCATGAACAGCAGCAGCACCACCCCAAGATCGGCGATCGGCGCGATCGACCCCGGATCGCCGATGGTGATCGCCGACAGCCAGGCCAGCCGCGGCGCGACCGAGGCGATGCCGAACGGGCCGACCACGATGCCGACCAGCATGAAGCCCAGCACCGGGCTGACGCGCAGCCGGTGGAACAGCGGGATGACCACGCCGGCGGCGCCGAGGACGACCAGCGCCTCCCGGTAAAGCGAAATGTCGGCTGTGTGCGATTCCATGCCGGCAGGGTAGTATCCGATCGCGGGGCAGCGTGAGTCGTCGTCGCGTTTCGCGTCGGGCGCCTCGAACCGGGGGCGGCGGGCCGGGCGTTCATGATGACGGCGAAACCGGTTCGCGCGGGGTGACATCGGCCTAGGCCATTGCCCGGGCTGAACGATTCTGCGACACTGGTGGCCGGGATGAACGGGCATAGCGGCGTGTCATTGCGCATCTTTGCTTGAGCGGCATCCAATCTGCGGGCACATTCCCGCGCGGCGCGCCAGCCGGGGCGAGCTGCACCATCAGTCCGGCGAGTCCTCAACCCCTCGGGGAGCCTTCCCGCATGCGGCGTATCGCCTTGTCCTTACTACCGCTGGTACTACCGCTGGCGCTCGTCGGCTGCGGCTACAAGACGTGGTGGAATCCGCCCTTCACCACCGGAAACAACCCAAATGCGCCGGCCGGCGACAGCGAGAACATGCAGCGGGCTCGGGGTGTCGACGCCGCCAGCGCACCGTTGCTGCCGCAGCCGGGCGATATCTGGCCGGGTCCGCTGCCGCCGGCCCCCACGCTGCAGGACCTGGAACAGCAGGGCCAGTCGACGGTGCCGGAGCAACCGGTGCCCGGATCGCCGCTGAGCCGCGGCACCGCGCCGTACCCGTCGCCGCAGCCGTCAACCGGCAGCTCGACGCCGCCGGGCCTTTACCAGCCGCCGCCGGTCGGGTCACGATCGGCGCCGTCGCGATCCGGCTATGCCGCGCCACACGCGCCCGGGCCAGGGCGCCCGGCGGCCGGCCAGGTTTATCAGACGCCAAGCGGTCCGGCCGTGACCAACGGCGGAGGGCCGGGCTATCAGACCACCACGACGCCCGGTGGCGGCTCCTCCATCATCGTGCCGAACGGCAACGGGACCAGCACGATCATCCACTCCGACGGCCGCATCGAGACGGTGCCGACGCCGGCGAAGTAGCGGCGCGCGTTTCGCCGGCAGGCATCCGGCCGGCGAAACGCGGGTCTCGGGGACCGTGATGGCACGCCTTGGCCGGCCCTGACGCCGGTATCGGCCAGCAAAGGCCGGCCGTCACTCTTTGTCACCCGATTTTAGGACTTTGTTTACCCTTGGTCCGCAAGCTTCCCGGTCTCGAACTCCAGGATCAGTCTGGAACGCCAGGATCAGGCCAGGATGAGCATCGCCGGCACCATCATCGAGCGTCCCGCCCACGGGCACCCGCCTCTCGCCCCGGCCGGCATCGCCGCTGAACCGGGGGACCGGGTTCCCGCCTGCTATGGCGTGACCGCCGGACGGGGGTTCTACTCCATCGAGGAACAGTTCGGCCGGCCGGCCATGTTAATCCTGGCCGGTGCCGACGCGCTGCCCGGTCTGGCGCCGGCCATCGCCGACACGGCCCGGCACGCGGCCGCGTTCGCCGCCCGGGGCGCCGATCTGCTGCTGCTGGTGGACGACAACCCATCGTGGCTCTGGCCGGACGGCCGGCCGCCCGTCCGCATGATCGACTGCGGCGACTTCCTGAGGCGCTGCGGCGTCGGTGCGGACCAGTCCGCGGTTCTATTGCTCGACCGGAACATGCGCATCGCCATGCGGGGTCCGATGCGGGCGGACGCCGCCGCGGCCTGTCTGAGGTGCCTCGACGCCCTGCCGCGGGAAGACCCGGCCGACATCTTCCTGCCGGCCCCCGCCATCGTGCTGCCGAATCTGCTGCCGCCGCGGTTTTGCCGGGACCTGATCGACCTGTTCGAAACCAGCCTGACCGTCGACGGCACGGTGTCGCGGATGGATGCCGACGGCAACGCGCGCAACGTGGTCGATCACGACAAGAAGCGGCGGCGCGACCTGCACATCGCCCCGGAGGACGATTTGCACGGCACGCTGGCGCATCTGCTGCTGGGCCGTTGCGCGCCGGAGATCGCCAAGGCGTTCCAGGCCAACGTCACCCACACCGACCGGATACTGGTGTCGCGCTACGACGACTCAGGCGGCTGGTTCCGCCGCCACCGCGACAATGCGGCGGACGCTGTGGCGTTTCGGGAGTTCGCCATTTCGGTGAACCTGAACGCCGGGGAGTACCAGGGCGGGCACCTGCTGTTTCCGGAATACAACGACCATCGCTACAGCCCGCCCACCGGGGGCGGACTGATCTTCTCCACCGGGGTCCTGCACGAAGCCGCGCCCGTCACCGCCGGCGTGCGGTACGTGCTGCTGACGTTCTTTCACGGCGATGCGGCCGAGCTTCGCCGGCGGATGCGGGACTGAGATCATGTTCGTTTCGTAATTATAATCTTTGCCGGATGATCCGGCTGAGTCGTTACGATGCCCACCGGCAGCACCGGCCGTGTATCGACACGCGTCATGCGGAACCGGCCGGTCAATTCGGCCAGCACCAGTATCGCCTCGGTCATCGCGAACTGCGCGCCGACGCAAATCCGCGGTCCGGCGCCGAACGGCAGGAACGCGAAGCGCGCCGGCGCCGGCTGGTCCGGCATGAACCTTGCCGGACGGAACAGCGCCGGATCCTGCCATAGCGCCTGGTGGCGGTGCAGCACCCAGGGCGCGATCATCACCAAGGTGCGCGGCGGCAGGGCAAGGTCGCCGATCCGGTCCGCACCGATCGCTTCCCGCACGATCATGAAGGCGGCGGGGAACAGCCGCAGCGTCTCGTTCACCACGGCCCGGGTGCGGATCAGGGTTGCCGTCGCGGCGTAGGCGGTTGCGGGTTCGATGGTTGCGCTTTCGGTCTCCTCGGCCAGCCAGTCCTGTTCGGCTGGTGCGGCGGCCAGCATGATCAGCGCCCAGAACAGCGTCACCGCCGTCGTTTCGTGCCCGGCCAGGATCAGCGTCGCCACCTGGTCGCGCAACTGCGCGGGGGAAAATCCGGCGCCGGTTTCCGGGTCGCGCGCCGCGCGCAGCAGATCGAACAGATCGCGCGGCGTGTCGGGTGCGGCCGTCGCCAGGCGGGCGGACAGGATCGTTTCCATCAATCCCATCCAGCGGCGGCGAAAACGGGCGCGGCCGATATCCGTCGGTGTCGGGATAGAGGGCGGCAGCAGCATGTCGAACAGTCTCGGCTGGGCGTAGTGCTCGCCGAATTCCGTGAGCAGCGTGCGCATAGCGGGACCGTATCGATCCATTTCCAGCGAGAACATCGACCGCCCGGCGATATCCAGCGCCAATGTCTGCATCGTCGCCAGCAGGTCGATCGGCTGGCCGGATTGCGCCGCCAGCCGGTCGATCGCCGAACGGGTCGCGGACACGATGTGCTGCGCCAGCATCGGCATCACCCGCGGCGCCAGCGCCGGCGCCACGGTCCGGCGCTGCAATTTCCAGTCATCGCCCTCGCTGAGCAGCAGCCCCTTGCCGGTGATCGGGCGCAGGATGCGGATCGAGGCGGGCGAGCGGCGATAATTCCCCGGGTTGCCCACAAGCACGTGATGAATGGCCTCCGGCGTGTTCAGCAGCACGTTGGTCCGGCCGAGGAAGCGCCGCACCGTCGCGTCCTGTCGATACGCCGCCTGGGGCCAGATGGTCAGCGCGTTGGTGCGGATGGCAAGCAGGAACGCCCGCAGCGGCAGCGGCGCTTCGGGGGCGGGCGGGACCGGAGGGCGCAGGGACATGGCGCGGCAGGATGCCACGCCTAGCCGGGCAACGCGATCCTGCGTCCGGCGCCCTTTGGCGGCGTGGCCGGCGCGTACGTCCTTACCGAGTCCTGCAGCGCCGCGTGGACAGCGGCCGGATACGGCGTCACCCGCCGGACCCGCATGTCGATGTGCAGCGCCATCAGTTCCTGCACGGCGGAGCGTTCGCCGCTATCGACGTGGAACATCTCGTGGAAGTAATGGAGTCGCTTGGTATCGGCGCCCAGCAGCCAGGCTTTCACCAGCAGCCGGTCGCCCAGATGCACCTCCCGCTCATACAGCGTGTGCGTTTCGGCGGTGAAACAGGAATTGCCCGACGCTTCGCGATACGCATCGCCTATACCAAGCGCGGCGTAGAGGGCGTCGGTGGCGAGGTCGAATACCACGACATAATAAGCCAGATTCAGGTGTCCGTTGGAATCGATCCACTCCGGCCGGACGACCGCTTCATATTCGATGACAGGTTTGCTCATGATGGCGCGCACCATGTTGGGGAAGCCGACCCCGGTCAAGCCGCCGTACTGGTCAATCGCCCGCAACCCTGCGTAGGCTTTTTCGAAACGTCCAATAAGGATCGGAAATGGCCTTCATCCCTGCCTCCGCTCGAATCAAGCGTATTCAGCGCAATTCGATCGGCTTGATCACGCTTGGTTGCGCCGTGAACTACATCGATCGCTCGACCCTTTCGGTCGCCAATCCGCTGATCCGCCACGATCTGGGTTTCTCCATCGCGCAGATGGGCCTGCTGCTGTCGGCCTTCCTGTGGGCGTACGCCGCGTTCCAGCTTCCAGCCGGCGCGCTGGTGGATCGCCTCGGCCCGCGCAAGCTGCTGGGTGCCGGCATGTTCATCTGGTCGATCGCCCAGGCGGCGGGTGGCCTGGTCGGCAGCTTCTGGCAGTTCGTCGGCGCCCGCGTGTTCCTCGGCGCCGGCGAGTCGCCGCAATTCTCCGGCCTGGTACGCGTCGTGCGGGACTGGTACAACGTCCGCGAGCGCGGCCTGCCCACCGGCATCGGCCTGTGCGGGTCCAAGCTCGGGCCCGCCATCGCGCCGCTGATCCTGACCGCGCTGATGCTGTCGTTCGGCTGGCGCTGGATGTTCGTCTGCATGGGCGTGGTCGGCATCGGTGTGTCGCTGGTCTGGTATGCGATCTATCGGGAGCCGCGCGAGGTCGATCTGACGGCGGACGAAAAAGCCTATCTGTCCGATGGCGAACTGCCGACGACCGCGGACCGGGTGACCTGGGCCGACTGGAAGCGCCTGTTCGCGTATCGCGCGACGTGGGGCATGGTCCTGGGCTTCTTCGGCGAGGTCTACATGGGCTGGGTCTACCAGTCCTGGCTGCCCGGTTACCTGGAGATCGAGCGGCACATGAGCATCCCCAACACCGGCTGGATCGCCGGCATCCCGTTCGCGTTCGGCGTCATCGGCAGTCTCGGGTCGGGCTGGTCGGCGGACTACCTGGCGCGGCGCGGGGTTTCGCCGGTCAACAGTTGCAAGATTCCGGTGGTGATCGGGCTGGTCGGGATGGCGGCGTTCACCGTCGTCGCGGCCCTGACACCCAGCACGTTCGTTGCGGTCGCGGCGATCTCGACGGCGCTGCTGTTCAGCGGGATGGCCGGGGCGATGTGCTGGGCGCTGGCCAGCGTGATCGCGCCACGGCATTGCACGGCCTCGCTGGGCAGCATCCAGAACTGCGGCGGGTATATCGGCGGGGCGCTGGCACCGGCGATCACCGGCTTCATCGTCCAGGATACCGGCAGCTTCGTCCCTGCCCTGCTGTTCAGCGCGTCGCTGGGTTTCGTCTGCGCGCTGGTCTATGTCTTCGTCGTGCCGAACCAGCCGATCGACGCGGCGGCGTTCGAGCCGGTGACCCAGGCGGCCTGAAAATCCGCACGTCTAACGAAATGTTCATGGTCTGGCCCCTTGGCGAGACGGCGCGCCGCGCCCAAAGTGCCGACCATGTCACATGCCACAACATCACACGCTACCGGCCCGGAACCAACGCGCCGCGATCTTCTGCAACTGATCGCCATCGCCGGTGCGGCGATCGGGACCGGCGCCATCGCCTGGCCGCTGATCGATTCCATGAACCCCTCGGCCGACGTGATCGCCGCGGGGGCGCCCATCGACATCGACATCTCGAAAATCGCACTGGGACAGCAGATCGTCGTGCTGTGGCGCGGTGCCCCGATGCTGATCGTCAACCGCACACCGCAGGCCCTGAAGACGTTGCAGGACCCGGCGGTGATTTCCCTGCTGTCCGATCCCGATTCCGACGTACACCAGCAGCCGACCTACGCCGAGAACTGGCACCGCTCGACGAAGCCGGAATACGCGGTGATGGTCGGCATCTGCACCCATCTGGGCTGCCTGCCCGGCTACATGCCGACCCCCGATCCGTCGAGCCCGGCGCCGAACTGGCCGGGCGGCTATTTCTGCCCGTGCCATGGCTCGAAATACGATCTCGCCGGACGGGTGTACAAGGGCGTTCCGGCGCCGTACAACCTGCCGGTGCCGCCGTACAACTTCGTCAGCGACAAGACGCTTCGTATCGGTGAGAATCCAAAAGGTACTGCGTTCGAACTGAGTTCCGTCGTCCAGATGTGATGCCGCCTGCCCGCCTCGACCGGCGGGATGGTTCGTGCAAGCATGCGGTGCCAATTCAAAGGATCACCGCATGACGACTGGACCCCTTGCTCGTTTCAAGGTCATCGACCTCACCCGCGTGCGGGCCGGTCCTACCGCGGTGCGCCAGTTGGCCGACTGGGGCGCGGATGTGATCAAGATCGAATCGCCCGCAGGCGACGCCGGACTTGGCGGTGAGCGGCATGGTCCCGACTTCCAGAACCTGCATCGCAACAAGCGCAGCCTGACACTGAACCTGAAGGCGCCGGACGGCGTCGCGGTGATGAAGCGGCTGGTGGCGCAGGCCGATGTGGTGGTGGAGAACTACCGTCCCGACGTAAAATTCCGTCTGGGCGTGGATTACGAGAGCCTGAAGGCGATCAATCCGCGAATCGTCTATGCCAGTATTTCGGGCTTTGGCCAGGACGGGCCGTATATCGACCGGCCTGGATTCGATCAGATCGCCCAGGGCATGGGCGGGCTGATGTCCATCACCGGCGAGCCCGGGCGTGGCCCGATGCGCGTCGGCATTCCGGTCGCCGACCTGACCGCCGGCATCTTCGCCGCCATGGGCATCCTGATCGCGCTGCTGGAACGGGAACAGTCGGGCGAAGGCCAATGGGTCAAGAGTTCCCTGCTGGGTGCGCAGATCTCGATGCTGGATTTCCAGGCGGCGCGCTGGACCATCGCCAAGGAAGTGCCGGGCCAGGCCGGCAACAATCATCCCACAAGCATCCCGACCGGGGTGTTCGCGACGGCGGATGGCTACATCAACATCGCGGCGGCGGGCGACGACATCTATCGCCGGCTGTGCAAGGCGCTGGGCACGGACGAACTGGTGGCCGATCCGCGCTATGCGACCGGACGGGCGCGCTCACAAAATCGTGACGCGCTGAATGAGGCGATCGGCGCGATCACCCGGGGGCGGACCTCGGCCGACTGGATCGAGGCGCTGAACAAGGCGGGGGTGCCCTCGGGTCCGATCTACAAGATGAACGAAGTATTCGCCGATCCGCAGGTGAAGCACCTGGCGATGACGCGGACGGTGCCGCACAAGGTGCTGGGCGATGTGGAGGTCGTGGGTCAGCCGATCGAGCTGAGCCGCACGCCGTGGAGTATTCGCAGCGCGACTCCCGAGGCGGGGGAGCACACCGACGCGATCCTTGGCGAACTCGGCTACAGCGCGGCGGACATCGCCGGCCTGCGTTCGGCGAAGGTGGTGTAGCGGCGCTTTATCGTACGGTTTTGCTGATAGGGGAGAAAACGAACATGGACTTCACCGGAAAGGTGGCCCTGATAACCGGCGGGGGCGGCGGCATCGGCCGAGCGACGGCGTTGGGATTTGCGTTGCGCGGCGCGAAGGTGATGGTGGTGGATGCCGATGCGGATTCCGGCCAGGCGAGCGTCGATATCATCGCCCAGCGCGGCGGGACGGCGGCGTTCGTGCAGGCCGATGTCACGAAATCGGCGTCGGTGAAGGACTATGTGGAGAAGACGCTGGCGGCGTACGGGCGGATCGACGCGTTCTTCAACAACGCCGGGATCGAGGGCAAGGTCGTTCCGATTCAGGACTATGATGAGGAGGTGTTCGATCGGGTCATCGCGGTCAACCTGAAGGGTGTGTTCCTGGGGCTGCGGCATGTCCTGCCGGTGATGCTGAAGCAGGGGTCGGGGGCGATCGTTAATACCGCCTCGGTCGCGGGGCTGTTCGGATCACCGGGGATGCCGGCCTATGTGGCATCCAAGCATGGCGTGCTGGGGTTGACGAAGGTTGCCTCGACCGATGTGGCCGGGCTCGGCGTGCGGGTCAACGCGGTGTGTCCCGGGCCGGTGGAAACGCGGATGATGCGGTCGCTGGAATCGCAGCGGAATCCGAACAATCCCGAGAGCATCCATGCCGCCTATGCCGCGGGCATCCCGACCGGGCGCTATGCCCTGCCGGAGGAAATCGCCGGGGCGGTGCTGTATCTGTGCTCCGACCTGTCGGGCGACGTGACGGGCACGCATATCGTCATCGACGGCGGCCGTTCCGGGTCCGGCGGTGTTGCACCGGTGAAACGGATCCAGGGAGCGTGATCGCTGACGGTGTGAATCACGTGAGAAGACAACAGGGAGATCGCAAGCATGCCTGATTTTTTCGAGATTATCGGCACCACCCGTTCGATGCGCCGGTTGAAGCCGGACCCGGTGCCGGATGAGCTGATCAAGCAGATCCTGGAAGCAGGAACCGCCGCGGCCAATGGCGGGAACACGCAGAAATGGCGGTTCCTGGTGATCAAGGACCCGGCCATCAAGAAAGCCGTGCAGGTCTGGTACAAGAAGGCATTCGATGAGGTGATCGGGCCTCGTTACGCCAGCAGTGCGCCGCCGCCGGGCGTGTCGCCGGATCGTTACGGTCGCCAGCACGGCGCGGTGGAATACCTGACGGAGCATTTCCATGAGGCTCCGGTGTGGATTGTCGCCTGTCTGGAAGACGGGCCGACCCCGAACCGGGCGGCCGGCGCATCGATCTATCCGGCGGTGCAGAACATGCTGCTGGCCATGCGGGCGCTGGGCCTGGGGTCGACGCTGACGACGCGGCATCTGCTGCATGAGAAGGAAGCCGAGGCGGCGCTGGGCCTGCCGCCGGGCGTGCATTCCTACGCGATCCTGCCGGTCGGCTATCCGATGGGCAAGTTCGGTCCGGTCGGGCGCGGCAAGCTGTCGGACTTCGTGTTCCTGGATAAGTGGAACCAGCCCTACCCGGCGGTTGCCGAGGGCTGATCGCCGGACGCGGCCGGACACAGGGGACGGTGTCCGGCCGGTGCATGTAGCATTCGTAACGTCCCGAACGGCGCGGTATCCTTGGCTGGACTGTGGCCCTGTTCTTCGGCAGCA
>DATAZJ010000036.1:0-2621 GCA_036272115.1 Rhodopila sp.
CGGCGCGGGATTGTCCGAACCCGGATGGACTGGATGCCGAGGCGTTGGCGTTTCGCGTCGCGGCGATCCGGGAAACCTTCGAGGAATGCGGGGTGCTGCTGGCCCGGCCGCTCGGTTCGGACAGTCTGATCGACGGCGTCAGCCTGAAGCGGCTGGAGGATCAGCATCGGGCCGCGCTGAACGCGGGGTCCATCGGCTTCGACGCCGTGCTAGGAAGCGAGGGGCTGCGGCCCGCGCCTGATCTTCTGGTGCATTTCGCTCATTGGATTACGCCGGCCAATCAGCCGAAGCGCTACGACACGCATTTCTTCCTGGCCGAGGCCCCCGCGGCGCATCTCGCAGTCCATGACGGGGGGGAGGCGGTGGACTCGCTGTGGATAACCCCCGCCAAGGCGCTGGCGGACACGGAAACGGGCCGGTTCAAGCTGGTCTTCGCCACCGCCAAGAATCTGGAAAAGCTAGGTCGCGCCGGAACCGTGAAGGAAGCGATGGACGCTGCCCGGGCCGCGACCGTGGTGACCGTGCAGCCGAAGGGCACGAAGTTGGAGGGAACCAGGCGCTTGATGCGCATTCCCGCGGAGGCCGACTATGGCGGCAGTGAATTTATTGTCGATTTTATGCCGGGCTCCTGATGTCGGCGCCGTCGGGGCAGGGTGGCGTATCGCCGGCCCGCGGCGTCAGGCTACCATGCGAACGGGCGCACGGGCTTCGAACGCTTCGGCGAAACGGGTGCAGACCTCTCGCGCGTCGGTTTCATCGACGTCGTCCACGCGCAAATATAATTGGCTGGTCAGACGTTCGTACAGCCCTTCGCCGTTGCGCGAAAAGAACCGGGTTCCGGGAACCGGCTGCCACACATCGTTCATGATCGTCCCTCCTGGGCAACGCCCCTGCCGTCAAGTCCATCACCGCGTGGTTGAGGCTTCCGCGCTTTGTGAGCGTTTCGGACAAAGACATCATTTTGTCAATATCCCTTTGGCTAAAGATGAAACACGTCTGCCATGCCGGAGTCGCTCGAATACAAGCTCGGTCAAGATTCCGTGAACATAGAAGTTTGGGTGCGCCGCAACATGAATTCAGGCGGCGATGACTTTGTGCGATGTGGGTCATTACCATCGCCATCCTCTGTGAGGTGGTGTGGGTCGATGCACGACTTGCCGCACGCAACGATCATCGATTTCTATTTCAAGAAGATACACCACTTTTACATTGATAGGGCTTGCTGGCTCGCGACGGCCGACTTTGCCGGACCGGGTGACGGGGGGCGCGGTGGTTGCTCCCGCATTGTATACCGTTCCTGCTGTAGGTGCGGAACCGGGCGGGCGGAGGAAGTGGGATGACGACATTTACGGAGCAGGACGTTGGCCGGATGTCCGATATTCTGGCCGAAGCCGCACGGGCCGAGATCATGCCGCGGTTCAAGGCGCTGACGGACGGCGAAATACGCCATAAATCGTCGATCTTCGACCCGGTGACCGAGGCTGACGAGGCAGCCGAACGCTTCATCTCGGCTGCGTTAAGCGCCAGTTTTCCGGGCGCCTTGATTGTCGGCGAGGAGGCGACGTCGGCCGATCCGTCATTGCTGGACCGCCTGGACGATGCGCCATTGGCGTTCGTCGTCGATCCGATCGACGGGACGCGCAACTTCGTGGCCGGATTGCCGCTCTTTGGGGTGATGGCAGCGGCGATCGTGCGCGGTGAGATCGTGGCGGGGGTGATCCACGATCCGGTGTGCCAGGATACTGTTCAGGCGGTGAAAGGCGGCGGGACGTGGTTCTGTCGGGAGGGGCGGCCACCTCGTCGGCTGCATGTCGCGGCAGCGGCACCGTTAGAGCGAATGGAAGGCATCGTCGGCACGCATTTTCTGCCCGAACCGATGCGGACGACGGTGCTGAACAATTTGCCTCGGCTGGGGTCGGCGACCTGGCTGCGCTGTGCGGCGCACGAGTATCGCATGGCGGCGGCGGGGTTCTGCCATGTGTTGTTCTTCAACCGCCTGATGCCGTGGGATCACGCTGCGGGGTGGTTGCTGCATCGGGAGGCTGGTGGCTACAGCGCCCACTTTGACGGCAGGGATTATCGGCCGGTGCAGACCACGGGTGGGCTGATCTGCGCTCCGGATCGGGCGAGCTGGCAGGCCGTGCGGGATGGCCTGCTGGAATCGTAGGCTACCGGCTTTCAGACGACCAGGCCGCCGTCGACATGGATCGCCTGTCCGGTGACGTAGGACGCGGCCGGAGACGCCAGGAAGGCGACGACGGCGGCGACTTCCTCCGGCAGTCCGACGCGACCAAGCGGAATATGCACGGTCTGGGTCGTGAGGGTGGTCGCGCCGATGGCCCGGTGGGCGCCGGCGTCCTTGCGAATGAAACCGGGTACCACGGCGTTGACCGTCACACCGAGCGGACCGAGTTCGACAGCCAGGGCGCGCACCAGGGCTTCCTGCCCGGCTTTCGCCGCGGCGGAGGCGGGGAATGTTGTCAGATTAGTACGAAAGGCATGGGCGACGAAACTGGAAATCGCAATGATCCGGCCGTCGGTAGCAAGACGAAGATGCGGCAGGGCGGCGCTGGCTAGACGGAAAAAGGCGCCCTGTATCGCCTCGGTTGAATTGCTTAGCG
>DATAZJ010000037.1:0-11011 GCA_036272115.1 Rhodopila sp.
CCGGGATTTGTTCTTTGCCGGCGGCGGCACGACGCCCTCGGTACGGTTCGATATCACGCCGGTGAACCTGGATCCCGCCTCGACGCAGGCGGTGCTGGATTTCGACGGCACGCCGGTGCTGTCGATCCACGGTCCGCCGCGGGCGACGCAGATCACCTGGCCGGGGCCGACGCGGATGCAGACCGTGCGGCTGGTGTTCCAGCCGCCGCCGGCGAGCGGAGGCGGGGCGCTGCAGGAGATGGGGCCGTGGGCGATGTTCCGGATGTTCGGCCATGCGCGGATGGCGCAGGGGGATGCGCCCGAACGCTACACGCTGACGTTCCAGGTGGCGGACCGCCAGGCGGTGTTCGAGATCAGGGCCGGGTCGATCCTCAATCCGTTTGCCGCGGGGGTGTTGCAGGATTTCCGCTGTCCGAAGGTGGAGTAGAGCCCCTTCGCATTTGGCGGAGAGAGGCTATGGCTTCAGCAGCAAACGAGGGTTACTGGAGTGACAGCCGATCAAAAAGGTGAAGCCGAAGGTTAGCTGTCCGACACTGAGGGCAACGCGCGCTATGCTTTGCGCTGGCTGTTTGTTTGATCGCGTGATTCACGACCTGTTGGCGTTCCGCCCAGAACGATCGCGCTCTGGCTGGCTCCCCGGCCGTCAGCTTGTCTCCCCGTGTCGTTCTCATGGGATTGTGTAGCATTCAACCGGCACGACCGTGTGCAGGTCAGTCTTGTCGAGAGTAAATAGATAGGTTCTTGACCACACCGCTTCCTGGTCAGGGACCACCTGCCTGATAACCAGCTGACAGGTGACGGTGGCACCCGGCTGATCGCACTGCGAGGTGATCGAACCAGCTTTTGTCAGTTTCGAAAGAAAGTATATGATATCATCCCGTAATGATACTGCATCGCTGGCTTTCGTGCAGGGTCCCGTTGCGGATACAGGTTGACCTCCTGTTGGTGTTGTCAATACCAGAGTCAGTAGCGTCCTGGTGCCGATGATCGCTGGCTCATTTGCGGTTTGGGCTAACGCAGCAGCCCAGCCGAACGCCAGCAAGGGCAGCACGAACAGAACAATCGACCAACCCGGATGCCTAAATATCCTGACGATACGCATAGAGAAACCTCGTTGTACTGCCATAAGCCTTTCGCATCTTGGTCGTGAATTCGTCAAGCGTGTCACATACGACGTAGTGCCGGCGATTGGAGAAATTCCAGACCTTGCCATTGATATAAATGCCGATGTGTTTCCTGGGATTGTCATGCATAATGATCGCACCGCCCGCATCTTCCAGATTGCCCGAGATGGTTGCTACGACAAAAAAAGCGCTAATTCCGGCCATTATCGCCGGGACGCTGTCGCCGGCATCGAGAAATCCCTCAGTCGTGCAATAGTTGAAGACGTCATTTACACGTATCGTGACGCCAGTATTACGGCTTTTATATTGCATGTCGCCGCACAGCGGCCGACCTGCCTTCAGGCCGATGGCGTGACATACGAAATGTGCACAATGGTTCTGATCCTGGGTTATCAAGCCAGTCGTACACCAGTCTTCCGGACCTTTGCCCTCAAATTTTACCAAATCGGCTGCTGTCAGGCTTCGCAAATCACAACTCATGATACGTACTTCCTGATGTCGATCGCAGGCTGATGGATGTGCCGGCACCTGGCTCACCGGAAAACCCCTGACATCAGGGGCGCCCGACACTGCCGGCAACAAAATTATCGGCTATTATCCAGGTTCACGTCGTTCCTTACATTGCTTACCAGAAACCCCACGAGGATGGCGATTGGATGACGCTGCGGCATGCGCACCAGTGGTATCTTGTGTAGTTACGGCCTGACATCAGCGCAAACACGTCCGAAAGATAGAGCACCGGCGGATCCTTGACGTAAACCGAACTTCCCGTCGCCATGATCAACAGGTCATTGGTGGGATGGCCTTGTGCCGTCATCGCTTCCAGCCAGGCATCTTCGTATCCGGTCACGACGTTGAACTGCTCTTTTGGAAACGGAAAGACGCGGTAGTTCCAGACCTCCGCCAGACCTCCGGCAATGCTTTTGACAGGCACTGTGGAATTCCCGAACGGAGCGCAGATCATCTGCTCGACCTCCTTGTTCGTCAGGGTCTTCTCATGGTTGTTATAGAAACAGACCATGCTGCCCGCCGGTACCTGGGTCCAGGAGCCTTTGGCCTCCTCATAGCCGCCGTGGCCGATGCATATGAAGAGATCGGAGCCGCTTGGCAACGTAGACGTTCCTATCATGAACCGGTTATCGGCGCCAATTGGTTGCATGTTCGCCATGTAGCCCTCCTCCGATGGTCATCGCGGCCGCTGCCTCTATCCCGGTGGGGATGAGGATATCGGCCAGCGACGGCGAAAATTCCGGAAACCGACAAAAGCCGCCCAACCGCCGGGATATCCGAAATCAGACCATGCGGGTAGCGTATCGTAAAGGCAACCGGTATGTTCGCCTCATGCGATCGGTGAACCGCGTGGGACGGCACGCGGTTCACCGCCCCTGCGTCTCCACCACCAGCACCCGCCCGGTCATCTTGGCACCCCGCCGCTCCGCCGCCTCGAGCGCCGCCGCCAGCGCCGGCAGGTAGGTTCGGATCTGCTCATCGGCCCGCACATGGCCCGGCGGGAACAGTGGCACCGAGGAGGCGATCGCCACGATCATGTCGGTGCCGAAGGGCGGCCCGACCTCCAGCCGGTCCTTCAGCAGATCCGCCACCCGCAGCGTGGCGTTCGCCGCCGCGGGCGATCGCGCCGGTGCGCCGCGCACCGGCAGCAGGTGCCCCACCGACCCGTCGTTGGAGACGTAGTCCACCTGCACATAGGCCGGAAATTCCGGCAGTTTCAGGACCGGACGGATCTGGTCGTGGCGCTTCAGCCGGGTGGCGCCGTCCGCCAGCGTCACCTCCAGGAACGGACTGGACGGCTGGGCGATCGGCCGGATCAGGTCCAGCACGTCGCAATACGGCCCCTCGACGGTCTGCGTATCCCAGGTCAGAGGGACCGCACGGGCGGTGGCCTGCACCGCCTCGCGCAGCGCCACCACCGTGGTGGCTCCCACCACGCCGGAAACTCCGACCCGCCCCTCGTCGGAGACGCTGAACCGCGGCAGCGCGCAGGTGGCGGAAGCGGCCAAGCGGGTCAGCGCATCCCGGATCGCCTGCGGGTTGGGCACCGCCATGGCAAGCTCTGTGGGGACAGGCGGCGTGGCGCCAAGGGGCGTTGAGCCAGCCGGCGTGGAGCCAGGGGGTGTCGGGCCGGGCGCGGAGGCAAGCGGCGTCGGACCAAGGGACGTTGAGCCAGGGAGCGTTGGACCAGGCGGCGTGGAGCCGGGCGCGGAGGCAAGCGGCGTCGAGCCAGGCGGCGCCAGAGCAGCAGGCGCCAGAGCACCAGGTGTCAGAGCAGCAGGTGTCAGAGCAGCAGGCGCCAGGGCAGCAGGCGTCAGGGCAGCGCCTGGGGCGGCCACGGGCGGTTCGGATGCCGGCGCCGGCTGAACCGCCGGCAGCGACGGCTGGTTCAACGCCAGGGCCGGACCCGGCGCCGGTTCGGCCGCGGTCTCGGCGGGCAGCCTGCCTTCGGTCGCCGGCGCACCGGCGGGCCGGCCGGGTTCAGCCGACATCCCCACCGACATCCCCACCGACATCCCCACCGGCGGCTGGCCGGCAGCCGGTTCGGGCAGGGTGGAGAGCGCGGCCTGCTGCGAAGCGACAGGTTCGGGAGCCCGCCCCGGCCGCAGCGCCAGCCAGGCGCCGCCGCCCGCCAGCAACAGCAGGGCCACCGCCGCCACACCCCCCAGCAGCGCCGGCCTGGAAGACCGCCGACTGGACCGCAGAGGCGGTGGAACGGTCGAGGAATGCCGAACGGCCGCAGCAGGACGGCCGACGAGGGTCCGGTCGGCGTCCCATCCGGTATCGGCGCCGAACGGTCTGCCGGCCGATCCGTCACCGGCCTCACGCATGGCCCGCGCGAAGGCGGTGGCGTTCGGGTAGCGGTCGTCCGGCCGGCGCGCCATCGCCGTCGCCACCACCCTGTCCAGTTCGGGCGGCACCGTGACCGCGATCTCCGACGGGCGCGGCGGAACCGTGTTCATCGCCTTGTGGATGATCGCCGGCAGCCCGCCGTCGAACGGACGCTCGCCGGTCAGCAACTGATACAACAGCACGCCGGCGGAATAGATGTCGGTGCGGGCGTCCACCGGCTGCGCCATCAACTGCTCGGGCGACATGTAGGCCGGCGTGCCCAGCATGGTGCCGGCCTGGGTCATCACGCTGCTTTCGATGCGCGCGATGCCGAAATCCGTCAGCTTCGCCTGGCCGTCGGCGTCCAGCATCACATTGCCGGGCTTGATGTCGCGGTGGATCACGCCCTTGTCGTGGCTGAACTGCAGCGCCGCGAGCACCTGCCCCATGATCCGCACGGTTTCGCCGACGGGCAGCCGTTCGCCGGCATCGAGCAGGTCCTTGAGCGAGCGGCCCTCGACGAACTCCATGACGATGAACGCGATGTCGTTCGCCTCGCCAAAGTCGTACACCGAGACGATATGCGGGTGCGACAGGCGGCCGGCGGCCAGCGCCTCGTTGCGGAAACGAGCGGCGGCGTCCTGCGCCTCCTGGTCGCTGGCCTCCAGCAGCCGCACCGTCTTGATCGCGACCCGCCGGCCGATCGCCGGGTCCCAGCCGTCATAGACCGTGCCCATGGCGCCACGGCCCAGCACGCCGCGGACCTGGTATTTGCCGAGGCTGGTGGGGATGACGTTAAGCGTGTCCATCGCCCGCGACTTCCATCACCACCGCGGTGACATTGTCGGCCGCCTGGCGCGCCAGCGCGGTGGCCAGCAGATTGTCCGCCGCCGCTTCGGGATCACTGCTGCACAGCACCTGGCCCAGCGTCGCGTCGTCCAGCGTCTTGGAAAGCCCGTCGCTGCACAGCAGGAAGCGATCGCCGGCCGCCAGTTGCCCGGTCACCTTGTCCAGTTCCACCGTTTCCGCCGGATCGCCGACGGCTCGGGTGATGATGTTGGCATGCGGATGCCTCTCTGCCTCGTGTTCCGCCAGATCGCCGGCATCCACCAGTTCCTGCACCAGGCTGTGGTCGCGGGTGAGACGTTGCAGCACGCCATCGCGCAGCAGATAGGCCCGCGAGTCGCCCGCCCAGAGGCAGGCGAAGTAGCCGTGCCGGACAATCAGCACCACGACGGTGGAGGCGATGGTCGCACCCTGCCCCATGCGTGCGGCGCTTGCCTTCAGGGCCGTGTGCGTCGCACTGATCCGCATCCGCACCTGGGTGAGCATCTCCTCGGCGGTGAGCGCGCCGGGAATGGTTTGCAGCGCAGTGGCGATCATTTCGGATGCGATCTCGCCCGCCTGGTGTCCGCCGGCGCCATCGGCCACCGCCCACAGCCCGAGTTCGGGGCGGGCGACGAACGCGTCCTCGTTATGGCCGCGCCGCGTGCCCGGATGGGTAACAGCGCGAGAGCGGAATCGCTGCATACGTGGTGCCTGTTCAAGGGGCTGCCTGGCCAGAGGACCGCATCGCGGGCGACGATAGCGCCGTTACGGGTGAGGAGTCCAAATCAGATTGCCGCCGGACCGCCGACACCGGACGCGGCGTCACCCCGGATTACCACCCGGCTTTTGAGCGACGCCATGCGAGGCATGGGCACGTTTTGCCTGAAGGTGTGGACAGCCTGAAGGTGTGGACAGCCTGAAGGTGCGGACGGAGGGATGCCGTGCCACCGCCACGGAAGTCGCATGGGACAGCGGTTCGGAGGTGGAGTGCATCACCAAGGTTCCGCGCGCCGCCGCGGAAGGTTTCGCATATTTCCATATATTTACTTTATCGTAACAACAATGCCCTTGTCATGCAGGCAGCAGTCTCCGCGTCCCCGTCATGGCGAGCGCCGCGAAGCAGTCTCCCGCGGTCATACCAGCCCGCCTGAAGCCCAACCGTCCCGGCTTCTCTATCACATTAGAATCATGCGACTTTTCTCCCGCCGACGAGGCTTTCTTTATGCGGATTGGTATCAGTCCTCCGAACCAGGAGATCGCCACGTTGCTGCGCGCCTGCGATGCCAATGGGGCGGTGACAGGGGATTTCATTCAGGGCGGATCGGCCGCCGCCGCCCAGGGCCAACTCGCAATGATTACCCGGAACGTGCGGTAACCATGATCTTTCCCGGCAGCCTGAAACGCTCCGCCCCATCTTCATACGGCAGACGTGATTATGCCGCTTGACCCCATCGCCCGATATGTAACAATGTGCTTCGACACGTTCGCAGAAGGATAGGGGGGCGCCCGGGTGCCAGTTTTCGCAGAGAGGTTTCGGCTCTGCCGCCGGGCCGGAGGAGCCTGGTGCCTCGTGTCGCTGATGGCTGCCGTGCCCCCGGTCGCGTTTGCTCAGACAGCGTTTGCTCAGACAGCGGTTGGTCAGACAGCGGTCGCCCAGATAGTGGTTGCGCAGCCGGCCGGATCCCCGTCTGCGGCTCCGCTTGGCTCGCCTTTGCCTGGGATCACCCAGCCCCCCGCCGCCCCCGGCGTGGCACCCAGCCTGCCGAAGCCACCCCGGCCGACGACCCCGCCCGTGTCGGAAACCGGCGCCACCCGCCCGATCCGCAATGTCGCCGTGGAAGGCGTCACCGCCTTTCCGTCCCCCGAAATTGCCCGGCTCACCGACAACCTGACAGGGCCGGCGGTGCACGAGGGCCAGATCGAGGCCGCCCGAGCCACCCTGGTCGATCTCTACCGCAGCGCCGGCTATGTCTACACCACGGTCCGAGCGGTGATCCGCGATCAGGATCTGCGGTTCATCGTGGTGGAAGGCTACATCACCGACGTGAAGCTCGAAGGCGATGTCGGGCCCGTGGGGACGCAGGTGCTGCGCTTCCTCGATCATCTGATCAATGAGCATCCGCTCAGGACAGCAACCCTGGAGCGTTGGCTGTTGCTGGCCCAGGATATTCCGGGCCTGACGGTTCGTTCCACGCTCAACCCATCGACCGGCGATCCCGGTGCGCTCACTTTGGTCGCGCAGGTGTCGCGGCGCCCGGTCAGCGGCTATATTTCAGCCGACAACAGGGGTTTCCAGTACAGCGGCCCCGAGCAGGGGCTCGCCGTGGCGAATTTCGACAGCTTCACCGCGCTGGGCGAGCGCACCCAGCTCTCACTGTACCGCACCTTCAACGGAACCAGCATTTTCGGGCAGGCTTCGGAGGAGATGTTCCTCGGTGGCTCCGGGCTGAAACTGCGCATCTACGGCGGCGCCGGCGACAACACCCCCTCCGGCCCGCTTGGCGCGATCGGCTATAACGGCGAGACGCGGGTGTTCGGTGCCTCGCTGTCCTATCCGTTGATTCGGACGCGGCCGCAGACCCTCACCCTTTCGGCTGCGTTCGATGCGATCGAGAGCGATATCAGCAACACGCTGGGCTTCAGCGGTGCAACCGTGCGCAGCAGCTTCGACAGCCTGCGCGTGCTGCGTCTGGGGGCCGACTACGCCTTGCTCGACACCCTGCTCGGCCCCGACCGCAGCGCGGTCAATGTGGTATCGACGCGTTACAGCCAGGGTCTGTCCATACTGGGTGCAAGCCGCGACAACGACACCACCACGCCGCCGCCGCGGCTTGGCGAGAAAGTGGATTTCTCGAAGGTCGGCGGCGAGCTTTCGCGGGTCCAGACACTGCTCCGCATCAACCAGGAATCCACCGTGGCACTGCGAGGTGCGGTCGCCTGGCAGTTCACTGGTGATCTGTTGCCGCCGGAGGAAAAATTCTACCTCGGCGGGCCGACGTTCAACCGTGGCTATTATTACGGCCAGGTCAGCGGCGACGACGCGGTCAGTACTACGGCGGAACTCCAGTTCAACACACCGCTGCCGCCGGTGCCGCATTTACCGTGGGAATTGAGCGCGCAGTTCTATACGTTCTTCGACTGGGGACGCGCCTGGCAGAATACGTCGCTGGAGGCGAACGTCTCGTTGACCTCGACCGGCGGCGGGGTGCGCCTTTACGTGGGCGACCGGGCGGAGATCGACCTTGAAGGCGTGTATCGGATGAACCGGTTCCCCAATGGAGCCGGTCCGGGCGTCTCCGCCCTGAACGGCGCGGCGTTCTATTGGCAGCTACTCGTTCATTTCTGAAGGCGGCAGCAAATGCCAACGCAAGGGCGCCCGGCGCCCGGAGGGCAACAGCCATGAAGCAGACGAACCGGCGGCCCACAGGGAGCGGACCGGACGTCAGGGCGGTCATTCTGCTGGCTTGCTCACGGCAGCGGCTGCTGCAGACAACCGCCTTGCAGGCCGCTGCCGTGGCCAGCATCCTGCCGTTTCTGATGACCGCCGCGTCCGCCCAGCCGGCGCCCAATGCCGCACCCAGAGGCGGCACGATCATCGCCGGCCAGGTCAGCATCAGCCAGACCGCCACGCAGACCACGGTGAACCAGGCCAGCCAGCGCGCCATCGCCAACTGGCAGAGCTTCGATGTCGGCAGCCAGCAGACGGTGCAGTTCCAGCAGCCGTCGTCCAGCGCGGTCATCCTGAACCGCGTGGTGGGACCGAACCCGTCTGAAATCGCCGGACGTATCCAGGCCAACGGCCAGGTCGTGCTGGTCAATCAGGCAGGCGTGGTGTTCGACAAGGGCGCCCAGGTGAATACCGCCGGGCTGGTCGTCTCCGCCGCCGGGATCAGCAACAGCAATTTCATGGCCGGCGGCCCGATGGTGTTCGACCAGCCTGCGAAGCCGGATGCTCGTGTGGTCAACAACGGCACGCTGACCATCCAGCAGCGTGGCCTGGCCGCGCTGGTGGCGCCGCAGGTGGCTAATGCCGGGGTGATCAAGGCCCGCCTGGGGACGGTGGTGATGGCCGGCGCCGAGACGGCGACGCTGGACCTGTACGGCGATGGCCTGCTGTCGATCAACGTGACCCGCCAGGTGCACACCGCCCCCGATGGCACGCAGGCGCTGGTGACCAACACCGGCAGCATCGCCGCCGCCGGTGGGACCGTGGTGCTGACCGCCGAGGCGGTGGACGGCGTGGTGCAGACGCTGGTCAACACCAGCGGACGTATCTCGGCCGCGACGGTGGGAAGCCGTACCGGCCAGGTAATCATCGCCGGCCGTGGCGGCGATGTGGAGGTGGAGGGTTCGGTCTCGGCGAAAGGGCGGAGCCCCGGCGAGACCGGAGGGTCGGTCGCGGTGAACACCACCGGCATGGTCACCCTCGGCGCCACCGCGCGAATAAGCGTGTCGGGCCAGGCGGGCGGCGGAACCGTGGCGATCGGCACCACGCTGGCGCGGGCGAAGGGTGGGCCGGCGGTGACCGGACAGAGCACCGCGACCGGCGTGGTGGTGCGGAGCGGCGCGGTGGTCCACGCCAATGCCACCGTGAAGGGCAATGGCGGGCGCGTGACGGTGCTGTCCGACAAGACCACGACGATGAACGGCAGCATCACCGCGAAGGGCGGACCGCAAGGAGGCAACGGTGGTTTCGTCGAGGTGTCGGGCGGCGGGCTGGGCATGCTTACCGGCGGCATCGACGTTTCTGCACCGAATGGACTTCTCGGCTCCATCCTGCTCGATCCGTTCGATCTCGACATCGTCGCGTCAGGCGCCAACGACGCCAGCAAGACCGCCAGCGGCGTGCCGGTCACCAGTCCCGATCAGGCAACATCCATTACCGTCAGCGGATCGGTGCTGACCGGGCTGAACGGCAATCTGCTGATCGAGGCGAGCCACAATCTGACGATCGATACCCCGCTCTCGTTCACCCACCAGGCTGCCGGAAATTCGGTCACGTTCCTGGCCGGCAACAACATGACGGTCAATCAGCCCGTCAGCACCGCGGGCGGCGCCCTGACGCTGAGTGCCGCGGTGGCCACCGACGGCACCAACACTTTCACCAATTTCAACGCCGCCGGATCGCTGACGGTGAACGCTGTGCTGGGAAGCGCGCTCACCCCCGGGGCGATCACCCTGACCGCCGGCACCGGCGGGATCATACTGGCGAACACGATCAACGCGACCACACTCGACCTGAACGCGACCGGCGGCGGCGTCAACCAGACGGGAGGCGTCATCGCGGCCGCCACGCTGCAAAGCAGTCTCGGCGTGACCGGCACGGTCAGCCTGCTCAACAGCAATACCATCACCACCCTGGGCAGTTTCGCGGTCGCCGGCGACGGCAATTTCCTGCTGAACGATACGACGCCGCTGACCGTGGCAGGAACGGTTTCAACCACCGGCGGGTCGGAGGTCTGGCTCGATGCCCCGACCCTCACGATCGGCTCGGCCGGCTTCATCAACGCCGGTGACATCGCCAATCTGGAGACCGACTCGTTCACCTTGCAGAACGGCGGCTCCATTGCCACGACGACCCTGTTGTTCTCGCCGGCCACCGCCGGGGGTGCCATCGTCCTGGGCGCGAGTTCGACCGGGGTGCTGTCGCTGCCGTCGATGTCCGGGATATCCGTCGGTTACATCGTCGTCGGCGGTGCGGCCCTCCCCGGCAACACCACCAGCTACGGGCTGCGAGGCGGCAGCGTCAGTATCAACGGCGCCTTTGACGTCGCGCAGAACATATTCCTGGTGGCCCAGGGCACCGTCTCACAGACGGCGCCGCTGACGGTCGGAAGCGAGCTGGGAATCTTCAGCACCGGCAACGTCACGTTGCTGAATCCCTCCAACGCGATCGGGACGATAGCGGCGCTCGGCGCGGGCACCACCGGCAACTACCAACTGACCGACAGCCTGCCGCTGACCGTCAACACCGGGTCGGCAACGGGCGATATCTACCTGAAGTCGCCTCACATCACCGTCACCGCCGCGCTTTCCGCGGGCGGCACACTCGGATTGCAGACCGATACGCTGACCCTCAACAGCGGCGTCAGCGCGAGCATCGTCGAGCTGGCGCCCGGCACCAGCAACACGCCCATCAGCCTGGGCGGTATCTCCGACTACCTGCCGTCGCTGGCCAACATCACCGCCGGCACGGTGCGGATCGGTGCCGTGACGCA
>DATAZJ010000038.1:0-2529 GCA_036272115.1 Rhodopila sp.
GTTGATGAAAAGCTCATCCCGCCAGGAAACGCTGTCCACGTCGATTTCCATGACACGGAAGTTGGGCACCAAGGCGCAGAAATGGGCGCTGACGGCGGAGCAGAGGTGGCCGTAGTAGTTGTGCGGGGCGACGTTGACCTCATACGCCTCCGCCATGGCGGCGATCTTGATGGACTCAAGGAAGCCGTTCCAGATGACGTCGATGATGGCGACATCGGTGGAATAGGCGTCCAGGAACGGGCGGAAGGCGCGGCGGCCGGTGACGGATTCCAGGGAGGCGATGGGGCAAGGGGCTCTGTTGCGGATCAGGGCCAGGGATTGCGGGTCCCAGGTGTCGATCTCCAGCCAGGTCAGGTCGAAGGGTTCGACGGCTTTGGCGATCTGCAGGTAGCCCTCGGTCTTGAAGTGGTAGTTGACGTCGAGATGCAGGCCCATGTCGGGGCCGGCGCCGGCGCGGAAGGCACCGAGCAGATCACGGACGGATTGCAGGGTTTTGCGGTCGACGTTGAGCTCCGGGTGGCCGGCGGTGCGGCCGAAGCCGGGGCCGAAATTGGTCAGTTTCTCACCGTCGAAGGGCAGGATGTTGGTTTTGAGGCCCTTGAAGCCGCGGCGCTTGACCTCGGCGCCCAGGGCGGCGACGTCGTCGTAAGTCCGCAGCGGCGGGACGCCGACGAGTTCGTGGTTGCGGACGCGGTAGGAGCCACAGTGCGACCAGTAGACGGGGATGCGGCGGCGGACGGGGCCGCCGAACAGTTCGTAGACGGGGACGCCGAGGGCCTTGCCCTTGATGTCGAGCAAGGCGTTGCCGATGGCGGCGATGGCGCGCTGGTTGACGCCGTTGGGGGCCTGGACCTGCTTCACATACAGCAGCGAGTCGATGGCCTGGACGGGCCTGGGGTCGGTGCCGATCAGGGCCTCGGCCATGCCGTGGATGACGGAGGTGAGGCCTCGGCTGCCATCGGCCTCGGTGTATTCGGACCAGCCGACCAAACCGTCGTCGGTGGTGATCTTGAGGAATGAGAAGGTGCGCCAGCCGGCGTCGGCGTGCAGGTCCTCGATCTTGGCGATCTTCATGGTGGGTTCCCTCCTGGTTGTGTGGTGAGGTTAAGCCGGTCGGGGCAATTTGTCCGCATGGACACTGATCGGATTGCCTGCATACTGGTGGGTAAGCGGCTTCCTGATGGAGGCACTATCGTGCGGAGCGGACGAAGATGAACGATTTCGATCAATCCTTCCTTGCGTTTCAGGCGGCGGAGCAGGCCAGGCGTTCCGCGGAAGACTGGCTCGCGGCGTTCGAGACGGCGCTGGTGTCGCGCGATGCCATGCGGATCGGCGCGTTGTTTCACCAGGACTGCCATTGGCGGGACGTCCTGGCCTTCACCTGGCACATGACGCCTGTCGCCGGCCGTGACGCCGTCGCGGTTCGGCTTGCGGCCGAACAGGCGCGCACCGCCGCGCGTGGATTTCATTTGCCGGCGGGCCACCGGGCGCCTCGCACCGTGAAGCGGCTGGGGATCGACAGTGTGGAGGCGATCTTTGCCTTCGGGACAGCGGATGGCCGCGGCGCCGGCATCATCCGGCTGTCGCCGGATGCCGACGGCGGCATGAAGGCGTGGCTGCTCTCGACGACGCTGCAGGCATTGGAGGGGCATGAGGAGCAGATCGGCGCCAATCGGCCGACCGGCGCCGCCTACTCGCGGAATTTCGGCGGCGACAACTGGGCGGACGTACGGCGCAAGGCGAGCGCCTATGAGGATCGCGAGCCGACGGTCCTGGTGATCGGCGCCGCACAGGCCGGGCTTTCGGTCGCGGCGCGACTCAATCAGCAGGGCGTCGACACGCTGGTTGTCGAGAAATGGCCGCGCGTCGGCGACAGTTGGCGGAAGCGCTACCACTCACTGGCGCTGCACAACTCGATCCATCTCAACCACCTGCCTTACATGGAATTTCCGCCGACCTGGCCGAAATACATTCCGAAGGACATGTTGGGGAACTGGTTCGAGTTCTACGCCGACGCCATGGCGATCAATTGCTGGACCGATACAGAATTCGTTGGCGGCACATGGGATGAGACGACCCGATCGTGGACCGCCCGGCTGAAACGCGGCGACGGAACCGAACGCATCGTGCGGCCCCGGCACCTGGTGTTTGCCAATGGCGTCAGTTCTTACCCCATGATGCCGGAGATTCCGGGCCTGGAGGATTTCAAGGGCCAGGTCATCCACTCCGAAGGGTTCGACAGCGGCGCGGGGTGGGAGGGCAAGAACGCGCTCATTATCGGCACGGGCAGCAGCGCCAACGATATCGCGCTCGATCTGCACAGCCATGGGGTGAATACGACGCTCATTCAGCGCGGTTCCACCACGGTCGTGTCGATCGACCCGAGCGCGCGGCTGAACGAGGCGATCTGGGATGAGGGCGGATTGCTGGAGGATTGCGATCTGATCGTCTCCTCCGCGCCGCCGCCGTTGATTCTCAAGGCCTACAGGGCCGTGGTGCAGCGGATGATCGAGCTGGATAAGGAAATGA
>DATAZJ010000039.1:0-7788 GCA_036272115.1 Rhodopila sp.
AAAAAACACCAGGCCCATCAGATGACAGACGAACAGCACCGGCGCGCCGGCGGCCCCCAGCATGATCGCCCATCCGGGCCGAACCTCTCGCCAGCGCAACCATCCGGCGGCCAGCAACAAAGCCAATCCCAGCGCGATCGAGAAATTCAGGAACCCGTACAGCAGGCAACTGTTATAGGCGACCACCCCGGCACCCAGCGACCACCACCGTCCACCCAGCGCCGTGTTATAGGCGACAGTTCCCAGCACCGGCAGCAGCACCGCCACCGCGATCATCAGCCGTCCGACCACATGCACCGGCAGCACATGCATCAGCGGCGGCGCGACCAGATCGAGCGCCAAATTCGGAATCACCGACCAGTGCGGCGCATAGAACCGCGCCAGCACATTGTCCCCCGGCAGGGACGCCAGCACGAACGCTCGCGCCAGGTGATTGGGATAATCCAGCAGCGGCGGCACATCCACCACAAGCAGAGGCGCGAGCAGCACCGTGCAAAGCCCGGCCAGTGCCGCCCACCACCTCCGATCGGCCGCCCGAACGGTTCGGAGACCCATCATTCGATCCCGATCATCGGCCATAACGAACGGCTCAATATCGGCTTTCGCGGGAAACCGATACCGCGCACTGCCGCGTGGTCAGCCGGGCATGCTACTCTGGCTGCCTCACCGCCCCGGGGGCTCTCCGCCTTGCCTTGCCAACGATCCCATCCAGCCCTGACCCGCCGGCACTTCGCCGCCGGCACCGTTCTCGCGATGCCCGCCCTCATCGCCCGCCCGGCACGCGCCGCCCGCGAAGTCACCATCGTCGGGGTCGGCGGCTGGTTCCAAAGTGCGTTCGACACGCGCGTCCTCGGCGCATTCCGAAAAACCCACCCCGATGTCGCAGTCTTCTTCTACCCCCTCGGGAATGCCTACCAGGTGCTGGGACTGCTCCGCGGCCAGGCTGCCGCGCCCAACAGCGACATCGCCCTGGTGGAAGCCGGAGTCGCCGCCCGCGCCACCACCGAGGGCCTGTTCGTCCCCCTCGATACCGCCACCATGCCAGTGATCAAGAACCTGATCCCGCAAGCCGTCATGCCGGGGATCGCGGGCCCGGCCGTGATGATCGATAGCCTCGCCTTGGGCTACAACCCCGCCAAGGTCACCCGGCCGCCGCAGACTTGGCGCAACCTGTGGGATCCGTCCTTCGGCCCGCGGATCGCCCTCCAGACCCCGCCCGATCCCGCTGCCCTTGCGCTGACGGCCGTGGCCGGCGGTCTGTTTGGCGGCGGTGGTCCCGCGCAGTCGCTGGGTGCCGGGCTGACTGCCCTGACACAATTGGCGCCGCGCGTCGTCCTGTGGGATCCGGCTCCGGACGTCGCCAGCGCCATTGCCGCGGGAGACGCCGACATCGGCCCGGGATGGAACGCCCAATCGCAGAACCAGGCGGCCCAAACTCCAGCCCGCCTCGCCGCCGCCGTGCCCGCCGACGGCAGCCCGGTCGTCGCCACCACCATCAACCTGGTGAAAGGCGCCCCGCAAGCCGCCGCCGCCCGCACCCTGATTGCCTGGCTGCTTGGTCCCGAGGCCCAGAAACTGCTCGCAGACGCCCTCTATTTCGCCCCGGTGAACCCCAATGCCGACATCTCCGCCGCATCCCTGGCCCGAGCCGGTGCCGCGCCCGCACAGGTCGCCCACCGCAAGGTAATCAATTGGGAGGCGGCCGACGCGATCCGCGGCCAGATCGCCGCGGCGTGGCGCGCACGCAATCTTGGCAACCCCTGACCGGCTCGGCACGCATGACGCTTCCGGCTGAATTCTCCCTGATCGCCCGCCACTTCCGTCCGCTGGCCGGACCGGGCGCGTTGGATCTGCGGGACGACGCCGCCCTGCTGACGCCACCGCCCGGCCGGCAACTTGTCCTGACCGCGGACGCCATGGTCGCCGGAGTCCACTTCCTGCCCGACGACCCGCCCGACCTGGTCGCCCGCAAGCTGCTGCGCGTCAACCTCTCCGACCTCGCAGCGAAGGGTGCGACGCCGCTGGGCTATCTGATGACTGTCTCCACGCCCAGCGACACGCCGGACACCTGGTTCGCCGCATTCGCTGCCGGCCTCGCCCAGGATCAGGCCACCTACGGATGCAGCCTGCTGGGCGGTGACACCACTTCCACTCCAGGCCCGGTCTCGCTGTCCCTGACGATCATCGGCCACGTCGCGCCTGGCACCGCGATCCACCGCTTTGGCGCCAGGGCAGGGGACCAACTCTGGGTCACCGGCACGATCGGTGACGGCGCCCTCGGCCTGGCGGTGGCACAGGGCCGCCTGACCGACCTCAGCGGCTTCCTGCTGGGCCGCTATCGCCTGCCACAGCCCCGGGTCGGCCTCGAGCTCGCCGGCATCGCCTCCGCCGGCATGGACGTATCCGACGGGCTGGTGCAGGACCTCGGCCACATATGCCGCGCGAGCGAACTGACGGCGGAAATCACCCTCGACGCCATCCCGTTATCCAACCCCGCACGCGCGGCGGGCCCCGGCTGGCTGACGACCTGCCTGACCGGCGGCGACGACTACGAGCTGCTGCTGGCCGTCCCGCCCGATCGTTCCGACGCAATCCGCCAGGCCGCCGCCCGCGCCGGCATACCGGTTACCCGGATCGGACATTTGCAAGCCGGACCGGCAACGGTCATGGTGCGCCAAGCCAGCGGAGAACCCCTTACTCTGACAAAAGGGGGCTGGAGCCATTTTTAGCTGAGAGCGGGCGTCCAAGAGAATGAACAAGAATGTCTGGTTGTTGTTCGCCTGTCAGGCGCTGATGAACGCGGTGATGTCCGGCCAGACCATCATGGCGTCTATGGTCGGCTATCAGCTATCCGGCAGCGCCTTGAACACCTTGCCGATGGCGATCCAGATGGTCGCGGTGATGTGCGCCTCGCTACTCGCCAGCTACGCCTTTTCCCGATTTGGCCGGCGCGGCGGCTTCTGGCTGGGCTGCGCGATCATGATGACCGGCAGTCTGACCTTTGCCCTGGGCGTCTACACCGACAATTTCGTTATTTACTGCCTGGGTGCCATCCCGGCCGGCCTGGGCTTCGGCATTTCCCAGCACCTGCGCTTCGCGGGCGCCGAGGTCGCCGACCAGCACGCCAAGGCAAGGGCGGTTTCACTGGTGCTGGCCGGCGGCGTGCTGGCGGCGATCGTCGGGCCGGAGATGGTGAAGCGCACCCACGCCCTGTTACCCGATCATGCCTTCCTGGCGACTTATTTGTATTTGCCGGTGCTGCCGATCATCACCGCCATCCTGCTGAGTTTCGTGAAAGTGCCGCCGGCGCAGAAGAAAGTAGGCATTCCGATACCCTTCCGGGTCATCTTCGCCCGCCCCAATTTTGTTACGGCGGTGGTTAGCTCACTGGTCGGTTATGGCACGATGAACCTGGTCATGGCCTCGACCCCTTTGCAGATCATGCTGTGCGGCTTCGGCGTGGGCGACAGCGCCGACGTGATCAGGGCACACTCGATCGCCATGTTCTTTCCCGGCTTCTTCACCGGCCGCCTGATCCAGCGGTTCGGCGTACACCGGATCATCATGATCGGCGGCCTGCTGACATTGGGCTGCGTCGCGGTGAACGTCTATGCAACGCCGCTGGTCGCGACCTTCATGGTGGCGCTGGCGCTGCTGGGCGTCGGCTGGAACTTCATGTTCGTTGGCGGGACGACGATGTTGACGACAGCGCATTCGGCCGATGAGCGGGTACGGGTGCAGACCACCCACGACTTTATCGTCTTCGGCAGCGTGGCGATGACCGCCCTGACTTCGGGCGCCATCCAGGCCACCCTGGGATGGGAGGTCCTGAACCTGGCCGTCGTGCCGCCGGTGCTGATCGCGTTCCTGGTCGTCGGCTGGCACTGGGTCGCACGGTCGCGGGTGGCCGTGGCGGCTGAGTAACCTCTACCCGCCTACGGCGGAATAGACCGCGGTTTCGAACGCTTCGAACGCCTGCACCGCCTTCGGATCGAAGAACGGCAGAACCTGGGTGGCATACACCCCGGCGATCTGCTTTTGGGGATCGATCCAAAAATAGGAATTTGCCAGTCCTGCCCAGGCCAGGCTGCCCGCCGAACGCCCGGTCGGCAGCGGCTCCGGATTGATTAGGAAGCTCAGGCCCCATTTCATGCCGGCGAGGAAATCGACGTCGTTGGTGAACGGCGGTGCCGCGGTCTTCATGGGATTGCACACCAGATCGCCCATGGCATTGCGGCTCATCTCGGCCACTGTCTCCGGCCGCAACACCTGGACCCCGTTCAGCGAGCCGCCATGCATGATCATGCGGGCGAATGTCAGGTAGTCACCGACCGTCGCGTACAACCCGCCGCCGCCCATGTGGAATTCCGGGTCCTGCGGGATTTCGGTATCCGTCGAGACCAGTCCGCCGGGCGTGCGCGCGTGGATCCTGGCCAGCCGCCGGCGTTGCGCGTCCCCGATCCTGAAGCCGGTGTCGGACATCCCGAGCGGAGCGAAAATCCAGTCTTGCATGGTGCGGGCCAAGGTCTGGCCGGTGACCGCCTCCACCGCCTTGCCGGCCCAATCGATGGCGATGCCGTATTCCCATTTCTCGCCCGGATCGGACGCCAGCGGCAGCAGCAGCGCGGCGTTCTTGCAGGAGATAACGCCGGGTGTTCCCGTTGCCTCGATATAGCGGGCGATATCGGCGTTCCACATGTCGTAGGCGTGGCCGGAGGTGTGGGTCAGCAGATGGCGCAAGGTGATGGCGCGTCTGGCGGCCCGCAGCCGAGGTGTGCCGTTCGCGTCGAAGCCTTCCAGCACCTGCGTTCGGCCCAGTTCGGGCAGCACGGCGGCGATATCGCCATCGAGCGAAAGCTTGTCCTGTTCCACCAGCCGCATGGCGCAGGTCGCCGTCACCGCCTTGGTCATCGAGGCGATCCACACCACGGTATCGGCCGTCATCGGCGCGCCGGTCGCCAGGTCTCGCGTGCCGAAACCTTCCTGGAAGATGACGCCGTCCTTCGTCGCCGCCGCGGCCACGACGCCGGGTACGTCACCAGAGTCGGCGGCACGCCGCAACGGCGCCGCGATGCTGTTGGTGTCGACCATGATGTTCCCCCGCTTGCTGGTTGGCTGGCCGCGGCCGCCGGTTCGGTGTTGCGTCGGGCCCGTCGGTCAGGCGTCCATCAGCGTAATCCGTCTCCGCCCGGGGTGCCAGAGCAGGTCGTGGCCCTTGCATTGCCCGCCGTTCGGTTCGAAGTCTGCACGGTGTTCACGGGAGGATGGAAGCCATGCCGACCTATGTCATGCTCGCCAACTGGACCGACCAGGGCCTTAAAACGATCGCCGACGGCCCCAGGCGTGTCGATGCCGCCAGGAAAACACTGGAGGATATGGGCGGTCACTTCCGCTCGCTGTTCATGACGATGGGCCAATACGATCTCGTTGGCATCTATGAGGCCCCCGACGATGCCGTCGCCGCGCGCTACATCCTGCTGCTGTCTCAGCTTGGCAATGTGCGCACCACGTCGATGAAGGCCTTCCCGGAGGAGGCCTTCCGCCAGATCGTCAATTCCATTCGGTAGGCCATAGGGAAAAAACGAACGCTGCGACATTGGCACTGCCGGCAAATCCCCTCATGGCGAGCGGAGGCCTGCTATCCGTGCTATTTCGAGAGCCGCCCTGTCACCCCCAGCGCCGCAAGCCGGCGATCCGTGCCCGGTGGACGACGAACCAGACCCACGCCAGTTGCGGCAGCAGGGTGATGAACGGCACCGGCGGCTTGAACGACGCCGGTACGGCGATGAACAGCAGGCAGCAGCCCCCGCCGAACAGCGCGAAACCCCAATGCACCAGTGTGACGGCGACCGGGGATACGCCCGATCGTTGCGCAATCTGATACAGATGTCCGCGATGCGGCTGGGTGACCGGTTCACCTTGCAGCGACCGCCGGACCAGAGTGAAGGCGACATCGAACAGGACGCCGGACAACAGCATCGGAACCAGCAGGAACGACAGCGCCACCCCTTCGAAGCGGCTCGCCACGACGGCCAGCACCGCCAGCATGAAGCCGACGAATTGGCTTCCCACGTCACCCATGAAGATGCGGGCCTTGGGAAAATTGAACGGCAGGAACCCGGCCAGCCCCGTCGCCAGCAGTCCGGCGGCGGCATAGCCGAACCAGCCGCCATGCTGTTCGGCGATGAAGACGATGAACAGGCTCGCGATCAGGGCAACACCGCCGGCAAGTCCGTTCAGGCCGTCGATGAAATTCATCGCGTTGGTGGTGAACAGCAGCCAGACCAGCGTCGCCGCGATGCCCGCCCACGCCAGCGGCAGCGGCCCGACATAGGGGATATGAAACGCCGTCACATACAGACCGCTCGACACGGCCACCAGCGCCGCCAGCACCTGCGCGCCCAGCTTGACCATGAACGGCCAGTCGAACAGGTCGTCGAGGAACGCCACCACGGCGATCGCCACCGAGGCTTCGATCACCCCGAGAAAGTACGGATCGGCCAGGCGCGCGAAGGCGGCGAAGCGGTAGAGCACGGCGATGCCCACCAGGAAAGTGACCACGATCCCGACGCCGCCGCCTTTGGGGATCGGATGGTCATGCGCCTTGCGCGCTGCCGGCGTGTCCATGACCCGGGCGGCGATCATCGCGCGCACGGTCGCGGCGGACAGCAGCACCAGCAGCGCGGCGAAGCCGAGGTGGTGGAGAAAGGCGGCAAGGGTCATGCGATGATCCGTGGATGAGGGCCGGATCGTCTATCGCTTCGGCGGCTGGCGGGCGAGTCCTCCGTATTGGCGATCCGGTCAGGCCGGCAGCGACTATGGGGCGGGCGGAGAGATGTAACGCCAAGTAACGTTCTAATATTGGAATGACAGTGTCGGCGTTTATTGAACCGGTGTCGTGATGATAGCCATTTCGCAATGATGGTTGATGTGGAAGGAATGGCAATGCATCGTAACTGTGGTGGCATGGCGATCGCCGCCGGGGGCATGTTGGCCGCCCATTGCGCGGCGGCTCAAGGTCTGTGGTTTATAAGCGGCAGTGCGGGCGCGGTGCAGCCGTTCGACTACAGCCGTCCGGTGATTATTCGCAATGGTCTCGGGCTGCATGCTTCGGCCACGAACATCTCCACCTACATCGCTGGCGAGGACGTCTCGCCTCGGGGTATCAATCGCCGCTGGGATTCTGCGTTGACGGTGAACTGGGCTATCAGCGTTACGGGACAAAATCGGTGTCGCCGCTGAACGCAAACGGATTGCTTCCGGAATCGAATGGCAGCCGGCTGTCGAATCAGTCCGGCGGGGCGCACGACCTGTTCACGTCGATCTGTTATGTTACTTTGAAGTTACGTTTATCGGGTTCACCCCTGTATCGGCGGCGGCGCGGGCTATTATCATTGAAGCTCAACGCAGGCGATTTTCTTCAGCAGCGCACACGGGAAGACGTTTGTCGCGCAAGGCAGCGCCATTGGCAACGCGATTGTCCTGAGGGGAAGTAGGTGTGTCCTAAGCATTGTTGGAGACCCTGGATTTTGTAACGTCTTATACCAATCGCCCTTGATGTTGACCCATCGGCAGCACCGAGCAACCGTCATGGCGAGCGCAGGCTCGCCATCCATGCCTTTGTTTCCGCTCATAAAAGGCGTGGAGACCGGCATGCGCCGGCATGACGGACGGGGTCAACCGGCATGACGGATGAGGCCGACCGAAGAGTCTGCATCAATGCCGGTTGGTATTATCGCTACGAACATTTCTTTGACAGCGGCAACAGCGCCCCTGACGAGTATATCG
>DATAZJ010000040.1:0-6234 GCA_036272115.1 Rhodopila sp.
GATGGTGGGAGCGGACGATGGACCTTGGATTGAAAGGCCGTGGGGCACTGGTGATGGGGGGGACCAAGGGACTGGGCCGCTCGATCGCGGATGCGCTGGCGGAAGAAGGCGCTGCGTTGACGATCAGCGGGCGCGATCAGGAACGGCTGGATGAGGCGGCGGCGGCGCTGCTTGGTCTAGGCGCGGCGAGCGCGGTCGGCGTTGTGGCGGATGTCGCCTCGGGCGAGGCCATGGACCGGCTGGCGGATGAAGCGGTGTCCGCCATGGGGGGCGTGGATATCCTGGTGCTGAACCATGGCGGGCCGCCGCAATGCACTGCCAGCGAAATGACGGAGGCTCAGTTGGTGGCGTGGTTCCAGCACATCGTTGTTTCACCGATCCGGATCGCCAACAGGCTGCTGCCGGCGATGCGGGCGCGTGGGTGGGGGCGGATCATCGTTGTGGGGAGCACGGGCATGCAGCAGCCGATCCCGAACCTGGCGCTGAGCAATACGCTGCGGGCGTCGATCTGGGCGTGGCTGAAGACGATGTCGGGTGAGGTGGCGAAGGACGGGGTGACGATGAACGTGCTGGCGCCGGGGACGATCCATACGGACCGGACGAACGAGGGGGCGGCGGCGGTGGCTCGGCGGCGGAATATCGGGTTTGAGGAGGCGCTGGCGGAGCGGTTGGCGGAGGCGGCGAGGCAGATCCCGGCTGGGCGGGTGGGAGTGCCTGGGGAGTTTGGGCCGATGGGGGCGTTTCTGGCGAGCGAACGGGCCGGGTATATTACGGGGAGTATGGTTCGGGTGGACGGGGGGCGGATTCGGGGGATGGTTTAGGGGTTAGTTGGCGGTGTGTTAATGGTCTCGATTGTGTAATGTGTTCCTGATCGGGAGACTGGATGTGGGCGAAGATTGGGAGGTAAGGATTCTCGCCGCGGATGGACGCCGATGTTGCGGGGTGGATCGGCTTTCGGGGGTCATCATCGGCTGTGCATTTCCGGTCATGAATGGACTGGGTGCCGGTTTCGCGGAGAAGGTTCATGAGAATGCCTTGGCGCTGAATTGCGCAAGGCTGGTCTGGGGGTTTTGCAACAGCAGGGGTTGCGGTTCATTATGATGGCATCGTCGCGGGCGAGTATGTGACCGATTTTCTGGTCGAGAATACATCTTGGTCGAACTGAAAGCGGTTCGCGCGCTTGACAAAGCCTCCATGGCACAATGCATCAATGACCTGACGGCAACCGGGTTGCGTTTCGGCACCGCCGTGCGACTGTCATGGCGAGCGCGCTCGCCATGCCTTTGTTTCCGCTCGTGAAAGGCGTGGATGCCGACCTCCGTCGGCATGACGGAACCGGTCGTTCCGGTCATGGGATCCCTGCCGCCAGGCTCAGACTTTCGGCACCAGGAATTGCTTGTTGACGCAGTTTTCCAGCCGTGCGTCGCGCAGGAAGCGTGCCGCGGTGCGGGCTGCGAACCCTCGGTTATCCCGCAGGCTTTCGGGCGTGTAGAAGGCCGAATGCGGCGTCAGCAGCAGGCGGTGGCGGATCCAGTCTTCGTTGTTCTGCCATGCCGCGATCAGGCGTCGTTGCGGGTTCGCCGGTTCCTCCGGCAGCACGTCCAGGCCGGCCGCCAGCACCTTGCCGTCCTTCATGGCGTCGTACAGCGCGTCGATGTCCACCACGGGGCCTCGGGCGGTGTTGATCAGGATCATGCCTTTTTTCGCGGCGGCGAAGGCCTCGGCGCCGATCAGGCCGCGGGTCTCGGCGGTCAGCGGGGTGTGGATGCTGACGAAGTCGCATTGCCCCATCAGTTCGGCCAGCGAGTCGGCTCGGCGCACGCCGATGGCGAACTGGTAGCCGTTCGGCTGGTAGGGGTCGTAGAACACCACGTCCATGTCGAACGCCTTGGCACGCCTGGCGGCGGCGGTGCCGATGCGGCCCATGCCGACGACGCCGTAGGTGCAGACCGACAGACGGCGTCCGAACGGGTTGTGCGCCGGGCGCCAGTTGCCCTTCAGGTCGGCGCGCAATTCCTGGTCGTGATAGGCGATGCTCTTCGCCAGGGTCATCATCAGGGCGATGGCGTGGTCGGCGACCTCCCGCGTGCCGTAATCCGGCACGTTGCAGACCGGGATGCCGAGTTTGCCGAAGCGCTCGATATCGACGTCGTCGTAGCCGACGCCGTATTTCACGAAGATGCGGCAGTTGCGCAGCTTGTCGATGTATTGCGGGGGGCAGGCGCCGACGATGGCGTCCGCGTTGGCCCATTGGTCGTCGGTGACGTCGTCGAATTTCTCGCGGAATTGCATGTCGAAGCCCGGACCGACGGCTTCGGTCGCGACCGGGATAAGCTGTGCCGGCAGGTTCGGCCAGAGAATGCGCATCGCCATGACGATTTCCCCCTCGTTCTATGTCGTGGACCTATGTCGTGGATATGGTGGCATCGCTGCCGCGAAATGACCACACGGCCCCGGCTGTCTCGGCCCATTGTCTCGGCCCCGTTGTCTCGGCCCCGTTGTCTCGACCCCGTCTTGCCGCATCGTCCCGGTCGCCGCACACTGACCGCGTGCAACCCGAGGGAGGGAAACGATGCTCTACGAACTGCGGATCTATGAATGCGTGCCCGGCCGCCTGCCGGACCTGAACAAGCGCTTCAGCACCATCACGCTGAAAATCTGGGAAAGGCACGGCATCAAGCAGGCCGGCTTCTGGACCACGGTGATCGGCGAGTCGAACATGACGCTGTACTACATGCTGGCCTGGGACTCGCTCGCCGACCGCGAGAAGAAGTGGAACGCCTTCCAGGCGGACCCGGAATGGCACGCCGCGCGCGCCAAGACCGAGGAAAACGGTGCCATCGTTGCCAAGGTTACCAATTACATCCTCGGCCCGACCCCGTATTCCTCCGTCCAGTAGCCCACACGCGGCATGGTGGGCACCCCTGCCCCCATGCCGTTCGGCCGGCTGGCGATCCGGTGTGAAAGCGGGGTAAACCCGATGAACGCCTACAGCGCCCTGTTGCGTGAGGACGCCGCCAGCGGCTTCGGCGTCGCGTTTGCGGCCATCGCCAGGCTTCGCCGAAAAACCAGCCCGCGCCGATAAAATTGAGCCATAGGGAATTCAAGCATGCCCGCGATCGATGGTGACCGCCTTCTGAAAGACTTGTACGCGGTTCGGGAAATCGGCAAATACAAGACAGGCGTGCATCGGCCGACATTCTCCCCACAGGACGTCGAGGCCCGTCACTGGCTCGCCGGTCGGTTGACCGACGCCGGGCTGGACGCCTCGATCGACGGCATCGGCAATATTTACGGACTTGATCCGGCGCCGGGGCGGAAACTGCTGATCGGCAGCCATATGGAGACGCAGAACCATGCCGGCTGGCTGGATGGCGTCATGGGCGTGCTCTATGGGCTGGAAACCGCCCGAGCGTTGGGCCGCGGCATCGATGTTGGGAGTTGGGCGGATGAGGAGGGCCATTTCGGGTCCTTCCTCGGCAGCCGCTCTTTCTGCGGCCTGTTGACCGAAGGCGAAATCGACACCTGCGCCAACCGGGAGACGGGGATTTCCCTGCGCGACGCCTTGCGCGAAGCCGGGTTTGGCGGCCGGCCGCGGCGGACGGTGGAGACAGGCCGATATCACGGTTATCTGGAGGCCCATATCGAGCAGGGCGCCGATCTGGAAGACCACCACCTGCGGCTCGGCATCGTCACCGCCATCGTCGGCAGCCGCCGGTTCCGCATCCAGTTCAAGGGGCAGCAGAACCATGCCGGCACCACGCGCATGGCGGCCCGCAAGGACGCCGGCGTCGCGCTGGTGAAACTGGTCGCCGCGATCGAGACTCGCTTCCCGCAGATCGCCAACCCACGGACGGTGTGGACGACGGGCGACATCAGGCTCGATCCCGGCGCGGCCAGCATCGTCCCGGGCGGCGCCGAACTGGTATTCCAATTCCGCGATACCGACCCCGCCACGCTGGACGCGCTGGAGGCCGCGCTGACCGAACTGCTGGCCGAATCGGCCAAAGGCCCGTGCCAGGTCTCCGTCGTGTATCGCAGCGCCACCGACCCCAGCGCGATGGACCGCGGGTTCCAGGACGCCCTGACCGCGGCGGCCGAGGCGCACGCGCCCGGATTGCATCAGGCTATGCCCTCCGGCGCCGGCCACGACGCGCAGATCCTGTCGCAGGTGCTGCCGTCGGCCATGCTGTTCGTGCCCAGCATCGACGGAATCAGCCACCACTATGCCGAAAACACCAGTGACGAAGACATCGTCCTTGGGTGCCAGGTGTTCGCCGACGCGGCCGCGAGCATTCTCGCCAGGGGGTAGAAGTCGGCGGCAAGACGGGGGCTCCGCCGCTCGACCCCGCCAAGGGCCGACGGCCCTTGGGACCCCGGATTGGGTGGGATCAAAGGGGGCGTCGCCTCCTTTGCGGGTCCGGGGCAGAGCCCTGGTCTTTCCTGACCACCACCGACTCTTGCCACCCAGGGACGACAATGATAGTGCCCGCCGTCTTTCTCAGGGGCTAGGCATGGCATCGACCTACGAAACCGTGGCGGGGATTATCTCCGACACCTGCGACATTGAACCGGAGAAGATCACGCCGGACAGCCATGCGATCAACGACCTCGGCATCGACAGCCTGGATTTCCTCGATGTTGCCTTCGCCATCGACAAGGCATTCGGCATCAAGATGCCGCTGGAGCAGTGGACTCAGGACGTAAATGCCGGGACGGTGACGACCGACGAGTATTTCGTGCTGAAGAATCTCTGTGCCAACATCGACAAGCTGGTTGCGGCCAAGGCCGTCTGACCAGGTTTTTGTCACATAAAGCAACGGTGACCTGATGCGCCTGGAATACTTCCAGATGGTCGATCGGATCACCACGCTGGACATCGCTGCCCAGCGAATCGCCACCGACTGCCAGGTGCCGGAGCAATCCCCGGTGTTCGAGGGCCACTTTCCCGGCTACCCCATCCTGCCCGGCGTGCTGATGATCGAGACGATGGCACAGACCGGCGGCTGGCTGGTGCTGGCGATCCTGGGCTGTGCCAAAATGCCGTTCCTGATGCAGGTGGAGAAAGCCAAGATGCGGGCCTTCGTCGCCCCCGGCCAGGCACTGCAAGCCGAGGCCAGCCTGCTCCACGAAGGTTCCGGCTATGCCGTGGTGAAAGCCAGCATCACCGCGGCGGGCAAGAAAGTGACCGAGGCTGAAATCCGCTATGGTGTCGTGGCGTTCCCCAATCCGACGCTGAAGGCGGCGATGCTGGAAACCGCCCGCCGCATCGGACTGCCCGAGGAATTCACCCATGGCACATGACCGCGACGCCCTGATCACGGGGATTGGCATCGTCTCCTGCCTCGGGTCCGGCGCCGACGCGCATTGGGCGGCGTTGAACGCTTTCTCGCCGGTGGTGGATACCGACAGTTTCCCGCCCTTCGTGGTGCATCCCCTGGCGCCGCTGGAACTGGACAAGCAGATCCCCAAGCGCGGCGACCAGCGGCAGATGGAGGCCTGGCAGCGCATGGGCGTGTTCGCCGCCGGCCAGGCGCTGGAATCCGCCGGGGTGAAGGGCAACACCGACCTGCTGTCGCGCATGGGCATGATCGTCGCCGCCGGCGGCGGGGAGCGCGATTACGCCGTCGACGCCGCGATTCTGTCCGGCTTACCGAAGGCCGCCAACCCGGGCGCGTACCTGAACGAGCATCTGCTGGGCGATCTGCGCCCGACACTGTTCCTGGCGCAGTTGTCCAACCTGCTGGCCGGCAACATCTCCATCGTTCACGGCGTCATCGGGTCCTCCCGCACGTTCATGGGTGAGGAAGCCAGCGGCGCCGACGCCGTTCGCATTGCCTGTGCCCGCATCGCGGCGGATCAGGGCGACATCATCCTGGTTGGCGGCTCCTACAACGCCCAGCGGCCGGATGTGCTGCTGCACTACGAAATGGGCGGCGTGCAGGCGCATGCGCCGTTCAGCCCCGTCTGGGCACGCCAGGACAGCGGCGGCGGCCTGCTGCTGGGTTCGGTCGGCTGCTTCCTCGTCATCGAAAGCCGAGCGCATGCGGCCGCTCGGGGTGCCGCAGCGTATGCCCATATCGCGGCGATCCGCACCGACCGGTGCCGCCGCGCACCCGGCCAGGCCACCGCCAACGCCGAGGCGCAGTTCGCCACGATGGCGGCGCATTACGATCCGGCCGGTTCGGCGGTGATCTCCGGCGCCTCCGGCGTCGCCGCCCCGACACAGGAAGA